>CAZZZR010000001.1:0-18162 GCA_964658605.1 uncultured Caulobacter sp.
ATCACCGACGGCCAGATCTTCCTGGAGACCGACCTGTTCTACCAGGGCATCCGCCCGGCGGTGAACGTCGGCATCTCGGTGTCGCGGGTGGGATCGTCGGCCCAGATCAAGGCGATGAAGACGGTCGCCGGATCGATCAAGGGCGAGCTGGCGCAGTACCGCGAGATGGCCGCCTTCGCCAAGTTCGGCTCCGACCTCGACGCCTCGACGCAGAAGCTGCTGGCCCGCGGCGAGCGCCTGACCGAGCTCCTGAAGCAGCCGCAGTATGCGCCCTTGGCGGTGGAGGAGCAGGTCGCCGCCGTCTACGCCGGCACCCGCGGCTACCTGGACGCGATCCCGACCAACAAGGTGCAGGCCTTCCAGTCGGCGCTGCTGTCCAAGCTCCGCAACAGCTACCCCAAGTTCTACGAGGGCGTCCGCTCCACCAAGGCGTTGGGGCCCGATCTGGAGGCGATGCTGAAGGAGGCGCTCGACGTCGTCTCCAAGGAATTCGCGGCCTAGGCGCGGGACAGGACGGGATAGCCGGCCATGGCCAGCCTCAAGGATATGCGCAATCGGATCGGAAGCGTGAAAGCCACGCAGAAGATCACGAAGGCGATGCAGATGGTCGCCGCGGCCAAGCTCCGCCGCGCGCAGGACACGGCCGAGGCCGCGCGCCCCTACGCCCGCCGCATGGCGAGCGTGATCGCCAACCTCGCCCAAGGCGTCTCCGGCGACGGCGCGCCCAAGCTGCTCAAGGGCACGGGTTCGGATCGCAAGCAGTTGGTGGTGGTCGCCACCGCCGACCGGGGACTGGCGGGCGCGTTCTCGTCGTCCATCGCCCGCTTCGCCCGCGACCGCATCCAACGGATGCTGGCCGAGGGCAAGGACGTCCGCATCATCTGCATCGGCCGCAAGGGCCGCGACGTGCTGCGCCGCGTCTTCCCCGACCGGATCGTGGAGACCTACGACCTCAGCCAGCACAAGACGCTGTCGCTGTCCGTGGTGCAGCCGATCGCCGACCGCATCCTGGAGATGTTCGAGGCGGGCGAGGCCGACGTCGTCACCCTGTTCTACAGCCGCTTCAAGTCCGTGATCAGCCAGACCCCGGCCGCCCGCCAGCTGATCCCCGCGCAGGTCGAGGCCGACGACGGTGCCGCGGCGACCGGCCCCGACCTGAAGGGCGGCGTCTACACCTACGAGCCGGACGAGGAGACCATCCTCGAGACGCTGCTGCCCCGGAACATCGCCATCCAGCTCCTGGCCGCCGTGCTGGAGAACAACGCCGGCTTCTACGCCAGCCAGATGACCGCGATGGACAACGCCACCCGCAACGCCGGCGACCTGATCGCCGCCCTCACCCTCCAGTACAACCGCTCGCGCCAGGCTCAGATCACCAAGGAGCTGATCGAGATCATCTCCGGCGCCGAAGCGCTGTGACAGCAGCGCTAGCATTGACAGCAATGATCGGCGCGCCTAGCTGACCGCCATGGGCACCCTGACCGTCAGAAACATCTCCGACGCGAGCCTCGCGCGGTTTCGCGTTCGGGCCGCCGAGCATGGGCGGAGCATGGAGGCCGAAGCGCGCGCCATGATCGAAGAAGCCGCTCGTCCGGAGGCTCCGCGGCCCGGCGTGGCCGAGCGCGTCGCCCGCGCCCGGGCTCACTTCCGGGACGCCTTCGGGGGCGATCCTCCCACCAACCTCGTCGATGATCTTCTCGCGGATCGCCGCGCCGCCGCCTCACGGGGCGATTGATGGTGTTCGACGCCTCCGCGATCCTCGCGATCCTCAACCACGAACCCGGCGCCGACGCCGCCCTCGCACGGCTGCACGACGGAGCGAGCATCTCAGTGGTCAATGCGGGAGAACTGCTGGGCAAGCTCGTCGCTCGCGGCGCCAGCCTGACCTCGGCCCGCGAGGCGCTGGACGACTTCGAGTTCCTCTGGGTGCCCCCCGACGCCGTTCAGGCCGGGCGTGTGGGAGAACTCGGATCGATCCGGGATCTCTCCCTCGCCGATCGCTTCTGCATCGCCCTCGCCGAAGCCCGAGGCGAGCCGCTCGTCACCGCCGACCGAGACTGGCGCGACGTTCCGATCCGCGTTCCCGTCGAATACATCCGTTAACGCCCGCTTCGCTCGCGAAGCCGGCGCCAATCCGATAAGAGACCGCCCATGACCGTCCAGCCGCAATCCATCACCGCCGACACCGGCGTCGCCACCGGCCGCATCGTGCAGGTCATCGGCGCAGTCGTGGACGTGGAGTTCGACGGGCACCTGCCCGCGATCCTCAACGCGATCGAGACGACCAACACCGACCAGAAGACCGGCGAGCCCTTCCGCCTGGTGCTCGAGGTGGCCCAGCACCTGGGCGAGAACACCGTGCGCACCATCGCCATGGACACCACCGAGGGGCTCACCCGGGGCCAGCCCGTCACCGACACCGGCCGCTCGATCACCGTGCCCGTGGGCCCGGCGACGCTCGGCCGGATCATGAACGTCATCGGCGAGCCGATCGACGAGGCGGGCCCGATCTCCACCGCCCACACCGCCAGCATCCACCGCGAGGCGCCCTCGTTCGCCGACCAGTCGGCCTCCACCGAGGTGCTGGTCACGGGCATCAAGGTGATCGACCTGATGTGCCCCTACACCAAGGGCGGCAAGATCGGCCTGTTCGGCGGCGCGGGCGTCGGCAAGACCGTGACGATGCAGGAGTTGATCAACAACATCGCCAAGGCCTACGGCGGCTACTCCGTGCTGGCGGGCGTGGGCGAGCGCACCCGCGAGGGCAACGACCTCTACCACGAGATGATCGAGTCCAACGTGAACGTCGCCGGCGGCGGCGAGGGCTCCAAGTGCACGCTCGTCTACGGCCAGATGAACGAGCCCCCCGGAGCCCGCGCCCGCGTGGCGTTGACGGGCCTGGCGCAGGCCGAATACTTCCGCGACGAGGAGGGCAAGGACGTGCTCCTCTTCATCGACAACATCTTCCGCTTCACGCAAGCCGGCTCGGAAGTGTCGGCGCTCCTGGGCCGCATCCCCTCGGCGGTGGGCTACCAGCCGACGCTGGCCACCGAGATGGGCAATTTGCAGGAGCGGATCACCTCCACCAACAAGGGCTCGATCACCTCGGTGCAGGCCATCTACGTGCCCGCCGACGACCTGACCGACCCGGCGCCCGCCACCAGCTTCGCCCACCTGGACGCGACCACGGTGCTGAGCCGCGAGATCGCCGCCCAGGCCATCTTCCCGGCCATCGACCCCTTGGACTCCACCAGCCGGATCATGGACCCGCAGGTAGTCGGCGAGGAACACTACACCACCGCCCGCCGCGTGCAGGAGGTGCTGCAGAGCTACAAGTCCTTGAAGGACATCATCGCCATCCTCGGCATGGACGAGCTGTCGGAAGAGGATAAGCTGACGGTCAGCCGCGCCCGCAAGCTCAGCCGCTTCTTCAGCCAGCCCTTCCACGTCGCCGAGCAGTTCACCAACACGCCCGGCGCGTTCGTGAGCCTTGAGGACACGATCCGCAGCTTCAAGGCGATCGTCGACGGCGAATACGACCACCTCCCCGAGCAGGCCTTCTACATGGTCGGCGCGATCGAAGAGGCGGTGACGAAGGCTGAGAAGCTGGCGGGATGATCGTCGCTGCGCTGATAGCGAGCTTAGCCTTGGCTCAGCAGGTTCACAGCGCCGATTCAGCTGACGTGGCCGTGGGTGAGACCATGACCGCCATGAACGTAGGCACTCTGTTCCAGGGCACGTGCCTTGTGCCGTATAGTGCCGATCAGCCTCCTTCAGCTCTGGCCGCTAAGTGGGAAGAGTTGGGGAAAAAGGCCTTTTTCGATAAGTCGTTTCATATTGACGGGGACGGCGGTGCAGGTTGCCGCATTCGGTATGATGGGCCCAAGTCAGATCTAGCCTGGGACTCAGTCTCAGGCATGCTCGACCGCCTTGCGACCGGTAGACCCGATTGCGCTTCTTTAAAGATATCGACTCGTGAGCGCCTTCTAAGCTGTACTGGCGATGCCAAAGCCGGAATGCGGAGAGGCGAAATGAAGATTTTGCGGACGACGTCCAGCGCCGTCACGGCGACTTTCACTGACCTCCGCCCCTGACAGGAGGACCAATGACCACCTTCCACTTCTCCCTCGTCGCTCCTGAACGCGAACTATTTGCGGGCGAGGTTGACCAGGTCGACGCGCCGGGGGCGGAGGGCGACTTCGGCGTGCTGGCCGGGCACGAGCCCTTCATGACCACCCTGCGCACCGGCGAGGTGGTGGTCACCACCGGCGGCAAGCGCCGCGTCTTCTCCATCGAGGGCGGCTTCGCCGACGTGACGCCGGAGAGCTTCACGCTCCTGGCCGAGAGCGCGACCGAAGCCACGGTGCAGTGACCTCTTCTCTCCCCCATCGCAGATGGGGGAGTACCCCGGAGGGGGGGGAGGGCCGGCGAAGCCGGGAGGGGGCCGCTCGCGCAGCGAGCGGAACGCCGCACGCTCTCAGCGTGGCGGGTGCGTCTTCCGCGCTCCGCGCGGCCCCTTCACCGCTTCGCGGTCCCCCTCCCCATCTGCGATGGGGAGGAGAAGGGCGGCATGACCGACCTCCTCCTCAACACCGGCGGCGTGGTCGGCGTCGGGCTGGTGCTCTTGGCCTACGCCGGGATCCACTTCGACTGGTTCGACCCCAAGAAGGCGCCCGCGCTCCTGATGAACCTCGTCGGGTCGGGACTGATCCTCCTGTCCATGGTCCGCGCGTTCAACCTGTCCGCCTTCCTGATGGAGGCGGCGTGGGCGGCGATGGCGGCGTTCGGGCTGGCGCGGCTGATGTTGCGGCGATAGGCGCGGCCACCGAAGGCCCGGGCGCGCGTTCAGGCGGGGCGTCGTTGCGGAGAGCCGTCATGCAGATCACTCGAGGCGGGACGCAGGCGTCGCAGTCCGGACCCGCCGACTGGTTCACCGGGCGGGTGCGGATCGATCCGCTGTCTTCGGCGCAGGAAGGCGTGCGGCCGGCGGCGGCGGCGGTCACCTTCGAGCCCGGGGCGCGCACGCACTGGCACACCCATCCGCTCGGCCAGACGCTGATCGTCACCGCGGGGCTCGGCTGGGTGCAGCGCGAGGGCGGGCCGGTGGAGGAGGTCCGCCCTGGCGACGTCGTCTGGTTCGAGCCGGGCGAGAAGCACTGGCACGGCGCCACCGCCTCCACGGGCATGACCCACACCGCGGTGCAGGCGTCCAAGGACGGCTCCACGGTCACGTGGATGGAGCCGGTGGCGGACGCGGACTACCGCGCCTGACCCCGCGGCGCGCATCCGTGCCCGGACGGCGGCGCTTGACCCGCGGTTAACCGTCTCGCGCGCATCGTGCACGGCGATCCGCCATGTCCGATGCGCTCGCCCTCAGCTACGTGCCCACGCCCCAGGCTGGCGGACGCGCGCGCATGGCCCTGATCAAACGGCTTGCCGACGTGGTGTCCCTGCCCTCCAGCCGGGTCAACGCCTTCGAGCGGGCGATGACCGCCGACCTCCTGGTCGAGATGCTGCGCGAGGCGGCCCCCTCCGAACGCGTGCGGGTGGCGCGGCGCATGGCTCAGCTCAGCGAGATCCCCTCCTCCATCCTGCGCCTGATGCTGCGCGACGGGGTGGAGGTGGCTCGGCCGCTCTTAGAGGAGGCCAACCTCACCGACAGCGACCTGATCGGCTGCGTGCAGGAGACGGGACTCGCGCACCGCAAGCTGATCGCCTCGCGCAAGGAGGTGTCCGAAGTGGTGTGCGAGGCGCTGGTCGCCTGCGAGGAGCTGCCCGTCTCCGAGACGTTGCTGAAGAACAAAGGTGCGCGCCTGTCGACCAACGCGCTGGAGGCGATCACCGCCGGCACCCGCGACCACCCGCATCTGATCCCCGAGCTTCTGCGCCGGCCCGAGCTGCGCCCCGCCCACGCCTACGTGATCTTCTGGTGGGCCGGGCCGGGCGAGCGGCGCACGATCCTGTCGCGCTTCGCCGTCAGCCGCGAAGTGCTGCAGGAAGCGGCTGGAGACGTCTTCCCCATGGCCGCCAACGAGGGGTGGAGCGACCCCCTGGTGCGCAAGGCGCTGCAGTTCGTCGAGCGCCGCCAGCGCAACCGCGCGGCCGTCGACAAGAGCCCCTTCGCCAACCTGGAGGAGGCGGTGATGGCCGCCCAGGACGGCATGACCCGAGAGCTGGCCGAGGAGATCAGCTACCTCTCGGGGCTCAAGCCGATGACGGGCGCCAAGCTCTTCACCGACAAGGGCGGCGAGGCGCTGGCGATCCTGTGCAAGGCCACGGGCCTGCCGCGCAACGCCGTGCGCGCGCTGTGGCGCGGCCTGCGCCGGCCGGAGGCGGACGCGGCGGGCGCGACCGACACCGACCTCGCCCGGGTGCTGGAGACCTACGACATCATGGCGGTGGACCGAGCGCAGACGGTGCTGCGCTACTGGAACTGGTCGCTCAGCTCCGCCCTGACGCCCACCCTGATGCGCGCCATCCGCGAGGGGGACGACGAGGCGCTGGACCCGCTTTCGGCTCCGCAGCGCGCGGCCATGCTGGCGCTGGGGCGCGAGTTCGGGCGCTGAGCGGCGGGTCCGGCCTCGGGCTTTGACAGGCGCGCGCCGCTCGCCCACATCCCCTCCAACGAACAAGGAGAGGAACCGTCATGCCCGTGCTCACCCGCCCGGAGGGCACGCCGCCTTCCGATTTGCACCTGTCGCGCCGGGGCCTCGCGGGCCTGTTCGCCACCGGCTACGCCGCCTTCGCCCTGTCGGCTCAGGCCGAGCCGATCCACACCGACGATCAGGGGCTGGAGACGGCGGAGGTGCTGGTCCCCTCCGGCTCCGCGCAGCTGCCCGGCTACCTCGCCCGGCCCGCCGCCAAGGGGCGCTTCCCCGTGGTCCTGGTGGTCAACGAGGTGTTCGGCGTCCACGAATACATCAAAGATGTCTGCCGCCGGTTCGCCAAGCTGGGCTATGTGGCGATCGCGCCGCAGTTCTTCTTCCGTGCCGACCCGCAGAACGCGCTGGCCACGACGCAGGATTTCGACGTCATCAAGCGCATCGTAGGCACGGCCAGGAACGAGCAGGTGATGGGCGACGTGGGCGCCACGCTCGCCTGGCTGGAGGCGCAGCCGTTCGTGGATCGCAAGCGCATGGGGATCACCGGCTTCTGCTGGGGCGGCGCGGTGGTGTGGGAGGCGGCCGCCCGGTTCCCCGAGCTGAAGGCGGGCGTCGCCTGGTACGGCCGCCTCTCTCCGCCCAAGCCCGGCGAGTTCATGAGCGACGATCCACGCGCGTGGCCGCTGCAGCAGGTGGGCGAGATGCAGGTCCCGGTGCTCGGCCTCTACGGCGGCAAGGACAAGGGCATCCCCACCGCCGACGTCGACGCCATGCGCAGCAGCCTGAAGGCTCAGGGCAAGCGCGACTACGACCTCGTCACCTATCCCGACGCCGAGCACGGCTTCCACGCCGACTACCGCAGCTCCTACAACGCCGCGGCGGCGGCCGACGGATGGGCGCGGCTCCTGGCCTTCTTCAAGGCGCACCACCTGGCGCCGGGTGCGGCGCGGGGGATGTTCGGCTGAGGTCCAGCGCCGCCGCGTAAACCTCTCGTTCATGAACGGTGACGCAGGCGTCACTTTTCTCTTGACGCTTGTCGGCCCTCCCCTCAGGGTGGCGGCATCGAGGCTGCGCGCCCGCGCCCGCCTCCTGCGCTATGCCCGGAGGTCCGCCCGTGACCGCGACGATCGCCAACATCACCAAGGACGCCATGTACGACGCGGTGGCGCCGGACGACTTCGAGGCGATGCTGCAGACCGACCGCTACAACGGCCGCACGGGCGCCTTCGACAAGATCATCTCCGCCACCCACGACCACTTCTGGGACCCGCTCGACAAGGCCTACATCGACTTCGACGAGCCCTTCGACATCGAGAACGAGCCGCTGATCAGCGAGGACATGCTGGTCGCGCTGAAGACCGACTACGTGTCGAACCACCTCAGCGACCCCAAGGAGCGCACGCGGTTCATCAACCAGCAGGTGCGCTGGATGTTCTCGTCCATCCTGCACGGCGAGCAGGGCGCGCTGAACCTCTCGGCCAGCCTGTGCCATGTGCTGCGCGACCAGGGCGCGCAGGAGTACGCCGCCAACCAGGCGCGCGAAGAAGCCCGCCACGTCACCGCCTTCGCCAAGTACATCAAGGCGCGCTGGGGCCGGCCGGTCGAGTGCGGCCCGGTGCTGAAGGACCTCCTGGTCGAGATCATCGGCAGCCCGGAGGTCTACAAGAAGATCGTCGGCATGCAGATGCTGGTGGAGGGCCTGGCCATGGGCGCCTTCGCCACCTTCTACAAGGAGCTGCGCGATCCGATGGGCCGCAAGCTCCTGCAGCTGGTGATGACGGACGAGGCCTTCCACCACAAGTTCGGGAAGATCTGGGCCGACCGCACGGTGCCCAAGCTCAGCCCCGAAGAGCACAACATCATCGAGGACTGGGCGGCGCACTGCTTCCAGACGCTCTTGTTCAACCTCGTCGCGCCGCACCAGCAGCGCGCCATCTACGAAAGCTTCGGTCTCGACTGCGACCGCGTGGTCGAGGAGGTGCAGAAGCTCGCCACCGACGAGGCGCGCCGCGAGGAGATGAAGGAGGCGACCAACATCTTCCGCGTGCTGGTCAAGACCCTGGTCAACGCCGGCATCGTGACCGACCGAACCCGCGGCTTCTACGCCCTGTACGTCGACCTCGACGAGCTGAAGGCCGAGGGCGAGTGGATGGTCGGCGACGACATCGCCGAGGAGGGCATCCGCTTCCTCCAGTCGGTCAACTTCCGCGGCCAGGACGTGGCGCCGGTGCTGATCGCGGCGGAGTAGGCGGGCGCGAGCGAAAGCGCCCGCTTGTCTACGACCGCCCGCCTTCCCGCCCTCGCGGCGGGGGCTCTGCTGCTGTCGGCCTGCGGAATCGGGCCCTCCTACAACCGGCATGCGCCCCAGCCCGCCAAGGCGGTGGTGGCGTCGCGGTACCTCGGCCACTGGTTCGAAGTGGCCCGCTACGACCAGCCGTTCGAGAAGGGCTGCGAGGCCGCGACCGCCGACTACGCCCTCCTGCCGAACGACCGCATCTCGGTGGTCAACGCCTGCCGCAAGGGCGGGGTGGACGGCCGGCCCACCACGATCCGCGGAACCGCGACCGCCGTCCCCGGCAGCGACGGCGCCAAGCTGAAGGTCAAGTTCTTCAACGGCTTTGTCACCGGCGACTACTGGGTGCTGGACCATGACCCGCAGTACGCCTGGTCGATCGTAGGCGAGGGCTCGGGGCGGTTCCTGTGGCTCCTCGTCCGCACCCCGCTGGAGGGGCCGGAGCGCGACGCGCTGATCGCCCGCGCCCGGGCGCTCGGCTACGATACGCGGCCTCTGCACCTGACCCGCCAGCCTCGCGCCTGAACGCGAGGTCGCAGGCCATTCCGCCGTCGGGCCGGGATCGCCATATGGGCGACATGACACCGCTCCGCTCCGTCCGCGCCCGCCGCCTGTTCGCCGCGGGGCTCGCCGCCCTCACCCTGACGTTGACCCTGGCCGACACGGCGGACGCTAGGCGGTTCGGCGGAAGTTTCGGAAGCCGGGGTTCGCGCACATTCCAGACGTCGCGGCCAATGTTCGGCGGCTCGCGCGCCGCGCCCATCACCCGCTCGATGAGCGCGCCGCGCCCGGCCTCGCCCGCCGCCCAGCGCCCCGGATACACCGCCCCCGGCGTGCAGCCGCAGGCGCAGCGCGGCGGCTTCCTGCGCCGCTGGGGCGGCCCGATCCTGGGCGGGCTGGCGCTCGGCGGGCTGGTGGGGATGCTGATGGGCCACGGCTTCGGAGGCGGGGCGGGCTTCCTCGGCCTTCTGCTGCAGATCGCGCTGGCGGCGGGGGCCGCCTGGCTCGTCCTGCGCCTGATCCGGGGCCGCGCGGCCTCCGCCCAGCCGGCCGGCTTCGGCAGCCCCGCGCGGCCGATCGACGCCGCCTCCGCCTTTACCCCCGCAGCCCCTGCCTGGGGTGGGCAGACCCAAAACCAGAGCCAGGGCTGGACGCCGGGCTTCGGCGCCCCTGCGGCCCGCGCCGACGAACTCGGGCTCGGCCCAGCCGACGTGGACGCGCTCGAACAGGTCTTCCTGGAGGTGCAGGCCGCCTACGCCGCCGAGGACTACAACCGCGTGCGCGAACGCTGCACGCCCGAGATCATGTCCTTCCTGGCCGAGGAGCTGGGCACCAACGCCTCCGAGGGCCGCCGCAACGAGATCCGCGACGTCCGGGTGCTGAGCCGTGAGGTGACCGAGGCTTGGCGCGAGAACGACCTGGACTACGCCACCCTCGGCGTGCGCTTCACCAGCCTCGACTGGATGACGGACCGCATGACCGGCCAGGTCGTCGCCGGCGACCCTTCACACCCCATCGAGACCGCCGAATACTGGACCTTCGTCCGCCCAGTGCAGGCCTTCGGCGCGGCCCCGTGGAAGGTGACCGCGATTCAGGAGACGGCGGCGGTGTGACCCTCCATACCAGCCGCCCACCATCTTGATCACCGAACGGATCGGGAACAAGATCGGAGGGATGGACGACGCCGGCTTTCCCGTTCCGCCTGACGCCGCGCCGCTCGGCGTCGAGGAGCCGGCGTCCGCCTATGCGGTCGACCTCGCCTCGCGGCCGCAGGTCACGGGGGCGGTCACCCGCGGCGCGGCGCGGCTGCTTGTGGGTCTGGGGTATGCGCCGCTGGCGGAGGTCCCGCTGCCGAACGGGCGGCGGGCGGACCTGATGGCGATGGACGCCAAGGGGCGGTTCGCGATCGTGGAGGTGAAGTCCTCGTGGGAGGACCTGCGGTGCGACCTGAAGTGGCCGCAGTACGGGCCGTTCTGCGACCGCTTCTACTTCGCCGTGGCGCCTGAGTTTCCGCTCGACCTTTTGCCCACCGGCTGCGGAGTGATCGTGGCCGACGGGTTCGGCGGCATGGTGCGGACCGAGGCCACCGAGGCTCCGCTCGCCCCCGCCCGGCGCAAGGCGCTGACGCTGCAGTTCGCGCGGCTGGCCGCTTGGCGCGCGATGGGGGTGTGACGGAGGCTTAGCCCCGGCCGAACAGCGCCAGTGCGGCGAACGCGAGAGCGGCGAGCGAGGCGGCGGCCGTTGTCCAGCCCACCCAGGCGGGGGCGCCCCGGCGCTCCGCGACGATCACCGCGGGCGCTGCGGGTTCGCGCACCTTCGCCTCGAGCGCCTCCAGCAGCCGCAGGCCACGCATGGCCAAGTCGCGGGCGCGGGCGGCTGGGGAGAGTTCGCGGGCGACCCAGCGTTCCACGATCGGGCGGGCGGCGGTCCAGATGTCGTTGTCGGGATCGATGCGCCGCGCCACCCCCTCCACCGTCACCATGGTCTTCTGGAGCAGCACCAGTTCGGGCCGCAGGTGCATGTCGAACAGGCCCGTGATCTCGAACAGCTGGCCGAGCAGGCGGCCCATCGACACGTCCTTGGCGGCGCGGCCGAAGATCGGTTCGCCAACCGCGCGCAGGGCCTGGGCGAAGTCCTCGACGCTCTGGTGCGCGGGCACGTAGCCGGCCTCGAAGTGCACCTCCGCCACGCGGCGGTAGTCGCGGCGCAGGAAGCCCCACAGGATCTCGGCCAGGAAGCGGCGGGCGTCCGCGTCCAGCCGGCCGACGATGCCGAAGTCCACCGCCGTCAGCCGGTCGGGGGCGACCACGAACAGGTTCCCCTCGTGCAGGTCGGCGTGGAAGACGCCGTGGTCCAGCGCCTGCACCAGGAAGCCGCGGATGACGGCATTGGCCAGCGCCGGACGGTCGAGCGCCGGGTCGTCGAGCACGCCAGGCGCGCTGAGCGGCATGCCCTCCGCCCACTCCAGCGTCAGCACCCGGCGGCCCACCCCCTCCCACACCACCTTGGGCGCGCGCATGTAGGGGCTGTCGGCCAGGGCCTCGCCGAGCTCGCTGGCGGCCGCCGCCTCCAGCCGCAGGTCGAGCTCCAGCGTCATCGAGCGGGCGAGGGTGGCGACGAAGGCGTGCGGCTCCAGCCGGCGGGCGACGGGAACGAAGCGGTCGGCGAGCGAGGCGCCCAGCCGCATGGCGCGAATGTCGCGGGCGACGCGGCGCTCCCCACCCGGCCGCAGCACCTTCACGGCCACGCGGCGGCCATCGGCGAGGGTCGCGGGGTGCGCCTGGGCGAGGCTGGCGGCGGCCACGGGGGGCTCGAAGGTGGCGAAGAAGGCCGAGACCGGGCGGCCGAGGGAGGCCGCGACCTCCGCCTCCGCCTCGGCTTGCGGGAAGGGCGGCAGGCGGTCCTTCAGGCCGGAAAGATCGTCGGCGAACGCCTCGCCGAACACGTCGGCGCGCGTGGAGAGGAGCTGGCCGAGCTTGATCGCCGCGGGGCCCAGCCGCTCGAACGCCCGCGCGAGGCGCTCGCCGGGGCGGCCGTGGCGCGCCTCGCCGCCGGAGCCCAGCCGCAGGGTCCGCGCCGCCAAGCGGGCGGAGGGCGGGAGAAGCGGGTCGAACTCGCGGGGAGCCAGGGCGTCGTAGCGCACGAGCGTCCAGCCGGCGGAAAGCAGGCGGAAGGCCGCCCTCATGCGCGCGGCGTCACAGCGCCCATCCGGTGTGCAGCGCCGCGACGCCTCCGGTGAAGTCGGTCCAGGCAGGCTTCGCGAACCCCGCCTCGCCGATCATGCGGGCGAATGTCGGCTGGTCGGGGAAGCGGCGGATGGACTCCACCAGATAGCGGTAGCTGTCGGCGTCCTTGGCCACCGCGCCGCCGATCGCGGGGATGACGTTGAAGCTGTAGGCGTCGTAGGCGGCGCGCAGGGCCTTGGCGGGGGGCTGCGAGAACTCCAGGCACAGGAAGCGGCCGCCGGGTCGCAGCACCCGCCGCGCCTCGGCCAGCGCCTTGCCGACGTCGGTGACGTTGCGGATGCCAAAGGCGATGACATAGGCGTCGGCGCTGGCGTCGGGCAAAGGCAGCGCCTGAGCGTCGCCGACCGTCCAGTCGATCTCGGGCTCGCCCCCGCGGTCTCGGCCGGCGGCGATCATCTCGGCATTGTAGTCGATGACGTGGACGGTCGCGTCGGCGCCGCCCCGCCGGGCCCTTGCGCCGCGCGCCAGCTTCACCAGCCGCCGGGCGATGTCGCCCGTGCCGCCCGCGCAGTCCACGATCACCTCGCCCGGCTGCGGGTTCAGGCGCGCGGCGGTGGCGTCCTTCCACAGCCGGTGCACGCCGCCCGACATCAGGTCGTTCATCAGGTCGTAGCGCGAGGCGACGCGGTCGAACACGCCGCGCACCAGCCCGGCCTTGTCGGCGGGGTCCACGTCCCTGAATCCGAAGCTCGCGCGCGTCTCGCCCATGCGCCGCTCTTAGACCGCGCGGCCGCGGGAGGGAACGCGCGCGCTACTTCGCGTAGCGCTGCGCCACGATGGCGTAGCGGTCCCACACCCTTCCATCGGCCAGCGAGCGCAGGAGCTTGACGTATTCGGCGTGGCTCCAAGCCAACGGGGTGGCGCTTCCGGCGCCCTGGCCGGGAGCGGGGGTCGGGGCGCCGGGGGCGGACGCCGCGCCGACGCCGTCGTAGACCTGCTCGGGGATCATCAGGCCGCCGTTGGCGAACAGCTCCATCCCGCGGGCGTAGGTCTCGCGGATGCGGGCGCGGTCGGCGTCCGAGAGCGGGCCGTTCAGCGTGGCGCGCGCGATCTCGTAATGGCCGCGCTCGCCGGTGAAGATCGGCCACACCCGGCCGCGCTGCGCGACGCTGTCGGTCCCCGCCTCCGTGACCTTGCCGAAACCCGCGCCGGTCTGGGTGTCCTCGCCGTAGCCGTCGTCGCCGTAGCGGCGCCAGCCGGGATAGACGCCGGGCTGGCCGGGGAACCGGAAGTCGTAGCGCACGCGCAGGTCGGTCGGCAGGCTCTGATCGTCGAGCTTGGGCAGGGTGGCGGTGATGGAGGGCGCGTCGGCGCGGCGCACGCCGTAGCGCACCAGCTCCAGGAAGCCGGCGTCGAGGTAGTCCTGCTGCGGCCGGGCGGGCTTGCCGTTCTTGGCGAGCAGCGTCGCCGGGCCGTCGGGACGGCCGTCCGGCGACAGGCGCATGAAGTAGCGGCCGTCGCCCCAGCGGCCCTTGGTGGTGAACATCAGGGGCTCGACCTTCGCCGACATGGCGTCCGCGGCGGCGCGGTAGCGGGCGGCGGCCGCCGCGTCCCCCGCCCCCTGCGCGATATCGGCGGCCGCAACCAGACCCGTGATCTCGGCCGCGGTGGTGGAGGGCGAATAGCCCGGCTGCTCCTCCCACCGCTCCATGGGCGACCAGGGCGGCGAGATGTCGGCGGCCTGACCCATGAAATCCACATGGCCCCCGGTCACCAGGAAGTCGGCCGCAGGCTTGAGCGAGGTGGCGTACAGCGCCCTGATATGCGCGTCGGAGACCAGGCCCATGCGCCACAGCCGGTCGCCCAGCAGGATCGGCATGGCCGTCTGATCCATCTGCACGCCCTTCCATTCGGGCGTGCCGTCGACGTGGGTCTTCTGCAGGAACCAGCCTGTCGCGCCCCGATTGCCGGGCGTGCCGGGCAGCACCTGAACGGTGCGGAGATAGTCGAGCGCCCGCACGGGCGTCTGCGTGTCGCCCATGGCCAGGAGGGCCGAAGCCACCTGGTAGAAGTCGCGCGGCCACACCGCCTTGTAGCCGGTCGTCGCCACATCGGCGGGCACGTCCGTCCCCCAGGGGCTGGAGAGCGAGGCGATCAGCGCACCCGGATGCGTCTTGTCCTCCTGGGCCTTGAGCACCATCGCGCTGGCGTAGAGCAGCCGCCCGCCGTCGCCCGACGCCGCAGCCAGGCGCGGCAGCTGGGACAGACCAGCCAGATAGGCCGCCCACCCCGCCTCGTAGTCCGCGCGCACCTTCGCGTAGCCGCGGGCGAGCGCGGCCCGAGCGACGGTGGCGGAGGAGGCTTCGGTGGCGCCGAAGCCCAGCACCACGTCGTAGGTGCGCTCCCCGCCCGCCGGGACGGCCGCGAGCTCCGCGGTCAGGGCGACGTTGCCCGTCGTCGGCCCGGTCGTGTCGTAGACCTTGAGCTCCCCGCCCGCCTTCAGCTGCGTCTCGCCGTCGGAAACGCCGACGAAGCCGACAGACGCCTTCGCGAACGGTCGGTCGGCCGCCATCGTCAGGTGCACGTCGCCCTCCCACGCCTTCAGCGCGGCGGGCGAGGCGGCGGCGCGGTCGCCGGGTCCGGTGCCCGCCATCTGCGGGTCGGCCAGCAGATAGGGCGTCAGAGCGCCGCCCCGCGCGCGCACGATCACACGCATGAAGACCGCATCCCCCGCGGGGTCGGTGAAGATGTGCTTTTCGATCTGAAAGCGGCCGCGCCGGTCGGTGTTGACGATGCGGTAGGCCAGCGCCGCCGGACGCCCCGACGTGTCCTGCTTCAGGTACTCGATCCTGGTGTCGACGTCGGAGTCCTCGAAGGCGGTGAAGGCGCCGTTCGGTCCGGCGCCCCGCACGGCCACCTGCAGCTCGCGCAGCTGCGCCTGGTGGATCAGGCCGAACATCGTCTCGGTCAGCACGCCGCGCGCCAGGGAGAACCAGACGCGCGAGGCGGCGCGACCCGGACCGTAGGGCGCGTACGCCGTGCCGATCCCATCCTTGCCCGCGTAGGACCAGACGCCAACGGTTCCCGGCGCGCCTGGGGCGACCTTGACCGGCTGGAAGGCCAGGACCGGGGCCGCAGCCGCAGCGACGAGGACGGTGGCGACGGCGGCCGCGACGACCCGGCTGTAACGCGTCAAATCATGTCTCCTCGCCAGGCCGCCTCTTCCGGACGGACTTGCGCTCCGGTTTACACCCAGCTCGCTCGTTTTCAACATCTTGCAAGCGCGCCGCAGCGGCCTGCACCGCTCAAGGGCGGCAGAGGTCTCCCCGCGCGTCGGTGCGCTCTATGGAGAAGAGGTTCGCGACGCCCGTTTTCGCTTGGATGGAGCTCGGATAAGCTGGGCATGCCGTAATGGGGTCCGAGTGTGACCGTGGCGCAACGCTTCGTCACCAAATACGCCCCTCCAGCTAGCGGTCTATTTTCATTTCCTTCCAGCCGAGTAGGCTCTGCTTCGGAATCGTTCGAAGGCCGCTTAGAGCCTGGGACGGGGAGGAACATCGATGTCGAATCCCTCACGCCGTCGCGTCGCGGCGTTGCGCCTGTTCGCCGGCGCGAGCCTGGTCGCGCTCGCCTGCACCGCCCCCGCCCTGGCGGGCGAGGCCGACGGTCCCCTGGCCGCATCCCAGCCGGCGGCGCAGACCACG
Organism: uncultured Caulobacter sp.; assembly: GCA_964658605.1. Classification (GTDB taxonomy): domain Bacteria; phylum Pseudomonadota; class Alphaproteobacteria; order Caulobacterales; family Caulobacteraceae; genus JASLDZ01. Next base: position 16,286 of record CAZZZR010000001.1, read on the forward strand.
AACGGCCCATCCACCAACGTCCCCACCACCCAGGTCCCGAGCTCGGGCTCGCCGACCACCGAGACGCAGCAGCGCGCCGACGACGGCGGCTCGGTGAGCGAGGTGGTCGTCACCGGCTTCCGCTCGTCGCTGCGCAACGCGATCGCCCAGAAGCGCACCTCCGACCAGATCGTGGAGAGCATCTCGGCCGAGGACATCGGCAAGCTGCCGGACAATTCCATCGCCGAATCGATCGCGCGCCTGCCGGGCGTGACCTCCCAGCGGCTGGACGGGCGGGATTCGGTGATCTCGATCCGCGGCCTGTCGCCCGACTTTTCGACCACGCTGCTGAACGGGCGCGAACAGGTCTCCACCAGCGGCAACCGCTCGGTGGAGTTCGACCAGTACCCGTCGGAGCTGATCTCGGGCGTGGTGGTCTACAAGACGCCGGAGGCGGGCCTGGTCGGCCAGGGGCTCGCGGGCACCATCGACCTGCGCACCATCCGCCCGCTCGACTACAAGACGCGCATCGTGAGCTTCAACGCGCGCGGCGAGTACGACCGGCTCGATAGCCGCGACGACAAGGGGTACCGCGTCAGCGGCACCTACGTCGACCAGTTCGCCAACGACACCATCGGCGTCTCGTTCGGCGTCGCCCGCGAGGAGAGCCCCAACGTCTCCGACCGCTGGCGCGACTACGGCTTCTCGACCATCGCCGGCGGCGCGCTGGCGCCCGGCGCCTTCGTGTCGGAGGCCTGGAACGGCCAGCTGGAGCGCACGGGCGCGAACCTGACGCTGCAGTACCGGCCCGGCGGCCACTTCTCGAGCACGCTCGACTTCTACTACTCGGACTACCTGAACACCCAGGGCATCCACGGGCTGGAGCAGCAGCTGTCGTGCTGCGGCACGCCGATCTCGCCCGGCTACACGGTCACGAACGGCATCGTCACGGCCGGGACCTATACCGGCATCCAGACCGTGCAGCGCAATGACCTGAACCAGGATCGCGCCAACCTCTACGCGCTGGGGTGGAACGGCGTGTACGAGGACGGGCCCTGGAAGGTGGTCGGCGACGTCAGCTTCTCAGGCGTGCGCAAGCGCGAGAAGATCGTCGAGCTCTACTCCGGCACCGGCCGCGCGGGCTCCGGCCCCGCGGACACGCTGGGCTTCGGCATCGATCCGGACGGCTCCATCCAGCTCGCCGGCAACATCAATCACGCGGACACCAACCTGATCCGCCTGAGCAACGAGGCGGGCTGGGGCACCAGCGCCTTCCCTGGCTTCCCGAACCCCAACCCCAATCAGGACGGCTATTACAACTCGCCCCTCGTCCGCGACCAGCTGGACGCCTACCGCCTCAGCGCGATCCGGCAGGTGGGGCGCTTCGGGGTGAAGTCCGTCGAGGTTGGCGGCAACTTCACGCACCGCTTCAAGTCGTACGACGCCAGCGAATACATCCTGGCTCTCTCCGCCAACCTGGCGGACCCGAACAACGCCACCACCGTCGCCTATCCGGCCAACGCGCTGGGCGACCCCCTTTCCCTCGGCTTCGTCGGGCTGGGGGACGTCGTGAACGCCGACCCCGAGCAGCTGCTGAAGGACGGACTCTATTCCTACGGCGTCAACCAGGATCCCGGCGTCTTCGCCAAGTCCTGGAAGGTGCGCGAGGACGTCAGCACCGTCTGGCTGAAGGCCAACATCGACCAGCCGGTCGCGGGCGGCGACCTGACCGGCAACGCGGGCCTCCAGCTCGTCTACACCGACCAGCAGTCGGCGGGGCTCGCCTCCACGCTCGACGGCTCCAACCTCGTGCAGGCGCCCATCGTGGGTGGCGACACCTATCTGGAGCCGTTGCCCAGCATCAACCTGAACTATCGCCTGACGACCGGCGACGTGGT
>CAZZZR010000001.1:18262-30911 GCA_964658605.1 uncultured Caulobacter sp.
GCCTACTACAAGTATCTCGAGACCTACATCTACAACCAGACCACGCAGGTGGACTTCACGGGCTACCCCGTGCCGGCCGGGCAGAACCCCGCCGAGCGGGTGGGCAACACGACGATCCCGGTCAACGGCTCCGGCGGCAACCTCTACGGGCTGGAGGCGACGGCGGTGCTGCCGCTCGCCACCCTCACCGGCTTCGTGGACCACGAGGGGCGCTACGCCCCCTACGTGGACGGCTTCGGCCTGTCAGGCAGCATCTCCTGGACCGAGAGCACCATCACCCAGGGCGCCCAGGGGGTAACCGCCCTCCCCGGCCTCTCCAAATGGGTCGGCAACGGCACAGCCTACTATGAGAAGAACGGCTTCTCCGCCCGGATCAGCGTGCGCTACCGCTCGAAATACCTCAGCGAGGTGTCCGGCTTCGGCGACAGCCGCGACCGGCGCGAGGGCGAGGCCGAGACGATCACCGATGCGCAGGTCGGCTACACCTGGACGCAGGGGCCGCTGAAGGGGCTGGGCGTGCTGCTGCAGGGCAACAACCTGACCAACGAACCCTTCATCACCTTCGAGGCCAGCAACTACCAACGCGTCCTCGACGACCAGGAGTACGGTCAGCGGATCCTGTTTGGGATCAGCTACAAGTACTGAGCGTCCCGACACTCTCGCCTTTCGCGCCCGCCGGTCCCACGATCGGCGGGCGCGCGTGTTTTCCGGACCTTCGATGGACAGACCCGACAGACGGATCGTGATCGTGGGGGGCGGCTCGGCGGGTTGGATGGCCGCGGCCGCCTGCGCCCGCTTCCTGGAGCGCGGCTTTTCCGTGCGGCTGGTCGAGTCCGACGAGATCGGGACGGTGGGGGTGGGCGAGGCCACCATCCCGCAGATCCGCCTCTTCCTGTCCGGCCTGGGCATCGACGAGGACGCCTTCCTCAAGGCCGTGGGCGGCACGTTCAAGCTGGGCATCCGCTTCGACGGCTGGACGAAGCCGGGCGAGAGCTACCTCCACGCCTTCCAGCAGCCCGGCCTATCGCTCGGGCTCCTGACCTTCCACCACTACTGGCTGCGGGCCCGGGCGCTCGGCTTCGCGGCGCCGCTCGACGCCTATGCGCTGCCGGCGGTCGCCGCCGCGGGCGGTCGCTTCACCCGCGCCCCCCAGAACCGGGAGAGTCGGCTGCCGGGCCTGGCCTACGCCTTCCACATCAACGCCACCCTGCTCGCGCGTTCGCTGCGCGCCTATGCCGAAGCGCGGGGCGTGCGCCGCACCGAGGGCCGGATCGCCAAGGTCGACCTGCGCGCCGAGGACGGCTTCGTCGCGGGCGTGACGCTGGCGAGCGGCGAGCGGATCGACGGCGACCTCTTCCTCGACTGCTCGGGGTTCCGCGGCCTCCTGATCGGCGAGGGGGGCCTGGGCGTGCCCTACGAGGACTGGACGCGCTTCCTGCCTTGCGACCGAGCGCTCGCCCTCCCGTCCGCCCGCAACGAACCCCTGGCGCCCTTCACCCGCGCCACGGCCTCGAGCGCCGGCTGGCGCTGGCGCATTCCCCTGCAGCATCGCACCGGCAACGGCTACGTCTACTGCAGCCGGTTCATCTCGGACGAGGACGCCCGCGTCGAACTGCTCGCGGGTCTGGACGGAGAGCCCCTCGCCGAGCCGAAGCCGCTTCGCTTCACCACCGGGCGCCGCGCGCGGTTCTGGGAAAAGAACTGCGTCGCGCTGGGCTTGGCGTCGGGCTTCATGGAGCCGCTGGAGTCGACGAGCCTGCACCTCGTGCAGTCGGGGATCGCGCGCCTGCTGCAGCTGTTGCCCGCGGAAGGAGACGCTTGGGCTGAGCGCGCCACCTACAACCGCCAGACCGTGTTCGAGTACGAGCGGATCCGCGACTTCCTGGTGCTGCACTACAGGGCGAACGCCCGGGACGAGCCGTTCTGGGGGGCCTGCCGCGACCTGCCCGTCTCCGACGCCCTGGCCGAGAAGCTGGCCCTGTTCGCCGCGTCCGGCCGCGTCATGCGCGATCAGGACGAGCTGTTCACCGACGCCAGCTGGACGCAGGTGATGCTGGGCCAGGGCGTGCAGCCCCGCCGTCATCACCCCGTGGCCGACGTCCCCACCGAGGCGGAGCTGCGCGACTTCCTGGCCTTCATAAGGGTCTCGACCGATCGCGAGGTGATGTCCATGCCGACGCATGCGAAGTATGTGGCGCAGACCTGCGCCGCGTCGGCGATCTAAGGGTGGCACTCGGCCACCGCCCCTTGGAGAGTGAAATGCCCGCCGATCAGCCGACGACCGGCTCATCCAGCTTAATTGTAGTTGATGATGTTGCTGTTCTTAAAGACGTTCACGTTGTCGAGGCCTCGCCCGGCGCCAGCGCGCCCAAGGACCTGCAGTGGTTCGTGTTCGGGCTGTTTTTCACCTTCGGCGGCATCACCAGCCTGAACGACGTCATCATCCCCAAGCTGAAGGGCCTGTTCACGCTGAGCTACGGCCAGGCGCTGACGGTGCAGTCGGCCTTCTTCGCGGCCTACTTCTTCATCTCGATCCCCGCCGCCGCGATCGTGCAGCGGATCGGCTACATGCGCACAGCGGCGGTGGGGCTCCTGACCATGACGGCGGGATGCCTGCTTTTCGTCCCGGCCTCCTCTTCAGCGCAGTTCGCCATGTTCCTCCTGGCGCTGTTCGTGCTCGCCTCGGGCATCACCATCGTGCAGGTGGTGGCCAACCCATTGATCTCGATGCTGGGCCACCCGCGCACCGCGTCGAGCCGGCTGACCTTCGCCCAGGCGTTCAACTCGCTGGGCACGACGATCTTCCCCTACGTGGGCTCCATCCTGATCCTGGGCGCCATCGCGGCGGTGGATCCGGCCAAGCTCTCGGGCGGGGCGCTGGACGCCTTCCGTCATCAGGAGACCGGCGTGATCGTGCGCGCCTACCTGGGCCTGGCCGCCGCGCTCGCCATCGTGGCGGCCGTGGTCTGGACGCGCCGGAATAGCCTGCAGGAGACGCCGGCCGACAAGGTGAACCCCTTGGCCGCCTTCACGCTCCTGGCGCGTCCGCGCTTCGCCTTCGGCGCGGCCTGCATCTTCCTCTACGTCGGGGCCGAGGTCTCGATCGGCTCGGTGATCGTCAACTACCTGATGCAGTCCAACGTGCTTGGCCTGGGGCAGGAGGCGGCGGGCAAGATGGTGCCGCTCTACTGGGGCGGAGCGATGGTCGGTCGGTTCATCGGGGCCTACGTCCTGCGGCTGGTCTCGCCCGGCAAGGTGCTGGCGGGGGTGGCGGCGGTGGTGCTGGCGCTGCTGCTCACCGCCTCGCAGACGACCGGCGCGGTCTCTGGCTACGCGCTGCTGGCGATCGGCCTGTTCAACTCCATCATGTTCCCGACCATCTTCACCCTGGCGAGCGAGGGACTGGGCAAGCGCACCGCCGAGGGCTCGGGCGTGATCTGCGTGGCGATCGTGGGCGGCGCGGTGATCCCGCCGCTCACCGGCCACATGGCCGACCTGACGGGCCTGCGAGCCGCGCTCGCGATCCCGGCGATCTGTTATGCGGTCATCCTCGCCTTCGGCTGGTACGCCCGTCGCTCCGCGGTCGCCGAGCCGGGCGCCGTGGCGGGGCACTGAGGGCCGTGCGGGAGGGCGTCGGATCACCCCTGCCCCTTCCCGTCGCGGGATGATCGGGTCCCTCTTCGCGGCCGATGCGCCGGCCGGGACGCGGAGCTGACCGGATGTTCTTCGTCGGCCACAGCCACGTCGTCGCGCTCGAGGGGGCGGCGGACGCCATGGGCCTGCCCTACCGCTCCCTGAACCTCTGGGGCTTCGGACGTCCGGTGACGTACGGCGACGGCCCGCCGCGCCTGGACGATCAGCTGGAGGACATGCTGGAGGGCCACGCGCTGGTGGTCTCGGCCGTCGGCGGCAGCGCGCACGACATGCTCGGCCTGGCCCAGCATCCGCAGCCGTTCGACGTCGTGCTGCCGGAGGAGCCGGACCTGCCCTCCACGCCCGGCGCGCGGATCGTCTCCCACGCCGCGGTGGAGGCGGCCCTCCGCAGCCTGATGGAGCCCGAACAGCTCGATCTCGTGCGCTTGCTGGCGCGGCCCGGCCGGCGCGTCGTGCACGTCGAGTCGCCGCCGGCGATCGGCGACGACCCGCGTCTGGCCGCGCAGCTGCGCGACATGCCCTTCGTGCCCGCGATCAGCCACGGACCCTCGCCGCCCTGGCTGCGCTACAAGCTGTGGCGCGTGCATTCGGCGCTGGTCCGCGCGGCCTGCGCGGACGCGGGCGTCGTCTTCGCTCCCGCGCCGGCGGCGGCGCTGGCCGATGGGCGCTTCCTGCGCCCCGACCTCTACGAACGACCATGCCACGCCAACGCCGCCTACGGCGCGCTGGTGCTGCACGACATCGGGGCGACGGCATGAGCGGGCTCGCCGGTCGCCTGCGCCGCGTCGCCCGCGAGGCGCTCGACCGCGTCGCGCCGCCGCCGGTCCTGATCGGCCACAGTCACACGCGGGCGATCTTCAAGGCCGCCGCCGCCCGGGGGCTGAGGCTGAAGGGCTACGACTTCTGGACAGCGCCGCAGCCCGCCGTGGACGCCGCGCGCACCGCCTTTCACCCCGACATCGCCCGCACGCTGGCCCACGGCCCGGTGTTCTCGGCGGTGGGCGGGACGGCGCACGCCATGGTGTCGCTGGTCGCCCACCCGCGCCCGTTCGACGTGGTCCTGCCCGAGGATCCGGACCTGCCGATGGCCGCGGGCGCCGAGGTGCTTCCGGTCGAGGCGCTGCGGGGCGCCTTGGCGGCGGTCCTGCAGGAGTATCTCGACCTCATGCGGCTGGTGCGCGCGACGGCGCGGGGCCCCGTGTTCCACATCGCCGCTCCGCCCGTGCCGGAGGACGAGCGCCGCATCCTGCCCGACGTGCCCTGGATGTTCTTCCCAGGGCTCACGCGCGAGGTCGGTCCCGCATCCTTGCGCTACAAGTGCTGGCGGCTGCACGCGCAGCTGGTCGAGGCCTTCTGCGCCCGCGAGGGGATCGCGGTGATCCCGCCCCCGGCGGAGGCGATCGGCGCGCGCGGCTATCTCGCACCGGGCTACTATGCGGACGCCATGCACGTAAACGAGGCCTACGGCGCCCTGGTCGTCGAACAGATCCGGAGGCGGCTGTGACGCATCCCTACGCAGCGGCCGCGCCCCGCCGCCTCTGGCGCAAGGCGGTGGCCGCCCCCGGCTTCGACACCGACCCCGCCGTCGACTTCCCGTTCCGCATCGCGCCCGATGACAAGGTGGTGGCGGCGGGAAGCTGCTTCGCCCAGCACATCTCCCGTCGCCTGCAGGAGGGGGGCTTCACCTTCCTGGTCACGGAGCCGGCGCACCCGATCCTGCCGCCCGCGGTGGCGGAGGCGTTCCACTACGGCCGCTTCAGCGCCCGCTACGGCAATCTCTACACCGCCCGCCAGCTGCTCCAGCTCTTGCGCCGGGCGTACGGGCGGTTCACGCCGCAGGAGGACGTCTGGGAGGCCGAGGGGGGCTTCATCGATCCCTTCCGCCCGCAGATCCAGCCCGGCGGCTTCGCCACGGCCCGGGAGTTCGCCGCAGACCGCGCCCAGCACTTCGCCGCCGTCCGCGAGGCGTTCGAGACGATGGACGTCCTCGTGTTCACCCTGGGCCTGACCGAGAGCTGGGAATCGGCGCCCGACGGCGCGGTGTTCCCCGCCTGCCCGGGGACGGCAGGCGGAACGTTCGATGCCGCGCGCCACCGCTTCCGCAACCACACGGTGACGGAGGTGGCGGACGACCTCACCGCCTTCCTGTCCGAGCTTCGCGCCGTGAACGCGCGCGCCAAGGTGGTGCTGACGGTCTCGCCCGTGCCGCTGGTGGCGACGGCGGGAGACGGGCACGTGCTGACGGCGACCACCTACTCCAAGTCGGTGCTGCGCGTGGCGGCGGGCATGGTGGCGCAGGAGGTCCCGGACGTCGCCTACTTCCCGTCCTACGAGGTGATCACCGGCCCGCAGGCGAGAGGGCGCTACTTCGCGGAGGACCTGCGCTCCGTCACCGAAGAGGGAGTCGACCGGGTCATGACGCTGTTCTTCCGCCACGCCACCACGGGGGGCGCCCCGGAGCCCGCGGCCCCCGGGCCGGCGGCGGACACGTTCCTGCGCGACATGCGCGGCGCCGTCGACGCCCTCTGCGACGAGGAGAGGCTGGACCCCGGCGACTGAGGCGCGCAGATTCGGTTGCGGTCTCCAGGCGTTGTATGAGCGTCGGTGAACCGCCACGGAAGCGAACCATGGGCTTTGTGCAGACCCTGAGCGCACTGGTGCGCCGCGCCCCGCCCCCGCCCGTCTCCGTCTCCGGCTCCGCACCCGGCCTCGACGCGGTGCTGAAGCGCCTGGACGCGCTGGCGGCGGAAGACCGTCGACTGGAGGCGCTGGCGCACGGCGAGGACCACGCCGGCCGGCTGGACGAGGCGGCGCTCTGGTCGCGGATCGGGCGTCTGCGCATGGAGGCCGTGCCCGAGGCGGTCGCCCGCTCCACCCCCCGAGCCCAGTGGCCCCTCGACCTTCCCGACCCCTTCCCCGAGGAGACGGGCCTCCCGGAGATCGCCGCCTCCGAGTTGAGCTGGCCGACCCTCGGCGGCGCGATCCTGCACCACGGCAGCCTGATCGTGCGCGGCCTGGTCGACCCTGCAACGGCCGCCCGGCTGCGCGCGGGGATCGACGAAGCGCTCGACGCCTACGACGCGTTCCTGAAGGACGCCCCCGGCGGCGGCGCCTACCTGCCGGTGGAGGTGCCCTCGACGGAGCCCCTGGCGAACACCCGGCCCTGGACGCGCGAGAGCGGCGGCGTGTGGGCGGCGGACGTCCCGCGGCTGTTCCAGACCGTGCTCGGCGTCTTCGAGGCGCAGGGCGTGATCGACGCGGTGGGCGGCTATCTGGGCGAGCGGCCGGTGCTGTCGGTCGGCAAGACCGTGTTCCGTCGCGCCGAACCGGACGGCCACGGCATCTTCCACCAGGACGGGGCCTTCATGGGCGCGGACATCCGCACGGTGAACGTCTGGACGGCGCTGTCGCCCTGCGGGGAGGACGCGCCCGGTCTGGAGATCGTTCCGCGGCGCATCCCCTTTGTGGTCGAGACGGGGACGGGCGACGCCATCTTCCCGTGGGCCGCGGGGCGCACCGCCGCCGAGCGCGTCGCCGGCGACCGCCCCATCGCGTTTCCCGTGTTCGGCACGGGCGACGCGGTGATCTTCGACCAGCTGATGCTGCACGCCACCGGCGTGAGGCCGGGGATGACCCAGCGCCGCTACGCGCTCGAGTCCTGGTTCTTCGCCCCTTCGTCCTACGCGGCGGACCAGGTCCCGATCGTGATCTGAACGGGCCTCACGCGCGCTCGCGCTCCTGCGCCGCGAGGCGCGCCTCCAGCTCGGCGATCCGTTCCGCCCGCTCCTGGAGCATCGCCCGCGCGCGGACCAGGGCCTCGGTGCGGCGCGTCAGCAGCCGCTGGGCGCCGGCGAGGTCGATGCGGACCATCATGCCGTCCTTCTCCAGCGCCCGGCACGCGTCGAGCAGCATCTCCGGCCCGAAGAAGCGGTCCACCAGAGCGTCCAGCGCGGGCGTGCGCCGCGCCTCCGGGATCACGATCCCCAGGCCGTTGAAGAAGGGCAGGACCTTCAGCGCCACGCCCTCGCGCGCAGCCACGAAATCCTCAATGGCGGTGAGCACGCCGTTCTCCGGGCCGCCCTCCTCCAGCGCGTTGGCGAAGTGGCCGTTCAGCCCCTCGTCCACCAGGCCCGTCTCGCCCGGCCGAACCGGGCGGTAAGCGTAGGGCTTGCGCTCGGTCTCCTGGAAGTCCTCGGGCGCGTAGTACATGTCGCGCCGCGCGTAGGGCCAGGCGCAGTCGTGGGCGATCACCACGGGCGGCGCGACTCCAGCGCGGGACGCGGCCGCGTAGAGGGCGGTCAGCTCGGCGAAGACCGTGCGCCAGTTGTGGTCGCCGTCGAGCAGCACGAAGTCGACGGGCGCGAGCGAGGGAATCGCCTCCAGGCTCTTGCAGGCATGCAGCGTGTATTCGGCGGCGGTGTAGGGCGCCAGCGTGTCCCGCAGGCTCTTCAGTGGCATCGTGTCGACCACGTCGAGATGCGCGCCCTCGCGGCGGCAGTACTCCAGCACGTGCCGGGTGTTCCAGCCGAACTCGGCGCCGATCTCCAGCAGGCGCCTCGGCTTCAGCGTCTCGATGAGGGGGCTGGTGTAGGCGCTCCAGAACCGGTGCATGGCTAACGTCCGTCGAGGTCGTCGAGGGCCGGGTCGTAGCGCTCGAGCGGGAGGGGGTTCAGCACCCGGCGCAGGAAGCCGGACGGGCAGGTGGTGACGAAGTGCCGGTTCAGCGTGCGGTCCACGACGAAGCCGTGGTCTCCCTGAGTGAACCGGACGATCGCCCGGTAGAGCCACAGGCGCGAATAGCCGAGCCAGGGCTGGCCCAAGGCGGCGCCCAGCACCACCAGGTACGACTCGAAGCTGACGAAGCGGGCGTAGTGCGCAAGCGCGTCCACCGGCAGCGCGTCCCCGGCGCCGGGCTGGAAGAGCGCCAGCACCCGTTCGGCGTCGCCGACGCCCCGCTCCAGGCACGCCAGCACCTCGGGCCCGAGCGGATCGCCGGACACCACCTCGACCTGCGGCGGGACGGACGCAGGCTCGGCCTCTCCCAGCGCCCACAGGATCCGCGTCTCCTGCAACCCCAGGACCGGCAGGAGCGAAGCGACGAACTCCACCAGCCCCGCCGCCGTCTCCTTCATTACGATCCGCTCGGGCTTCGCCCGCCAGAGCGCCTCCTGGATGTCGATCAGGTCCGCCGGCGCGACGCCTACCTCCCGGCCGCGCCAGCGCGTCTCGCGGTGGCGGCCCGTCTCCACATAGGCGGCCTGTGCGAACTGCTGCGCGAGCTCGTCGAACTGGATCGCCGCGGAACGGGGCCGCACGCGGTCCGTGATCCCAAGCTTGACGGGCGAGTAGAGACGCTGGCGGGCGGTCAGCGCCGTCGGCGTGCGAAGGGCGCCGGAGAGGCGGATGTGCTCCGGCTCGACGTTGGCGAACGCCTCCCCCCGCGCCGTCTCGTAGGCGTGCGTATAGCCCCGCACGCGCCGGTCCTTCTCGGCGTCGTTGATGTTGGTGGTCACGCCCCCGTGGTACTGGTGGAACGACGCCTCGCCCACCAGCGCCACCACCGCCTCGGCCTTCGACGCCGCGCGCCGGAACAGGTCGAGGTTGGCGAAGCCCGCTCCCGGCGCAGCGAACGCCTCGTCGAACCCGCCGAGCGCGCGGTACAGCGCGGCGGGCAGGAACAGGCAGTTGCTTTCGCCCAGGCCGTCGAACCAGCTGTTGGGGCTCTCGTACATGGGCGAGGAGATGTCGAAGAGGCGGTAGGGCGCGTTCGGCCAGTCGATTTTGGCGAACAGGACGTCCTCGAGCGCGGGGCTGTAGCCGACGCTGGAGAACCACCGCTGGTCGCCCCCCACGAACCACTGGCGCAGGGCGACGATCGCCTCGGGCTGCAGGGTGAGCGCCGCATGCGCCTCCGCCAGGGCGCCGGGGCTGAGGACGTGCGCGCCGTCGATCATCACCGCCAGCCAGCGCCCCTTCGCCTGCGCCGCCGCCTCGTTCAGGGGGCCGCAGGGCGAGGGATGCGGCCGCGAGGGACGGACGAGCCTGAACTCGGGCCCGAAGCTCGAGACGAAGTCTGCGGACAGCGGCGGTTCGGAGCCGTTGTCGACGCACAGCACCTCGTAGGCGAGGCGCCCGACGTCGCGCTGGACGCGTCGCGAGAGCGACGTCAGCGTCCGCTCCGCCTCGCGGTGCATGTTGTAGAAGTTGACCACGACGGAGAACGTCGGCGGGGCGCCCGCCGGCGGCCGGGCGGGCGTCGCCGGCGCCGGGCGCGGAGGCGGCTCGGCCGGAAGCTCGATCCGGAGCGCTTGGGAGGTCAGGCGCCGCCCGTCGGGCAGACGCAGTTCCAGCCAGTGCTCGGCCCCGTCGTACAGCGCATCGGGCAGGTCGAGGCGGAACCCGCAGCGCCCGTCCCCCTGCCTCAGGTCCTCCAGGTCGGAGCGCCAGCGGTTGGCCTCCGCGGCCGCCACCACGCGGCCGTCCTCGACAAGCTGCAGGGTGGGAGGCGTAACGAAGGGTTCGGGCCAGTGCGCCCAGCCCGTGACCCCTTGGGCGTCGGCGCGCTCGATCCAGCCGACGACCTCCGTCTCGCCGCCGAACCGCAGCGGCTGGAGGCGGGCGTCCACATAGGCGGGGCCGTGCACGCGCTCGGCCAGAACCAGGGACCCCGCCCCGCCCGCCTCGTCCACGGCGAGCAGCTGGAACGGCCCGGCCGCATCGGGCTCCAGGGACAGGTCGAAGGCGCAGGCGCCGTCTCGCTTGCCCGCGTCCCTCAGGTCTCCGCGGAAGTGGACGGCGCGTCCCGAGGCGACGACGGCGCCCGCCCGGTCGAGCAGATCGACCCGGACGGCTCTCTCCGGCTGCTCGGGGATCCAGGCCCACCCGCGGACCGCCGCGCCTTGCGTCTCGTCCGCAAAACCCTCGATGCGGGCGGGCGCGGAAGACGGGGTGTCGCTCATCTAGCTCGCAGACCTTTGATCGGCAGTCGCGGCCTTGCTAGCAATCGACGGAGGCCTTGCCTACGCCGTTGCGAGAGGCGGTCCGGATGGCGGGGGCGGCGAACGCCGGCTCCGCACGCGAGGCGGGGTGCGATGAAGCTCTTTCAGTACTGGGACGGGGCCGAGCCCCCGTCCGAGGTCGCAGGCTGGATCGAGGGCTTCCGCACCCGCAATCCCGACTTCGAGCACGTGCTGCTGAACGAGGCGACCGCCGCCGACTTCATCGCCCGTCACTACGGCCCTCGCGAGGTCGCCGCCTTCCGGGCCTGCGCGGTGCCCGCGATGCAGGCGGACTTCATCCGGCTCTGCGTCCTGGACGTGTTCGGGGGCGTCTACGTCGATGCGGACAACCAGAGCCTGCGGCCGCTGTCCGAGCTGATCGCGCGCGCGCCAAGGTCGCTGGCCTTCTTGTGGACGGGCCTGATCAACAACGGCTTCCTGATGTTCCGGAGCCCCGGCGATCCGTTCGTGCGCGCCTGCCTGGAGATGACGCTGCAGAACATCGAGGCGCGCCGCTTCGAGATCGAGTTCACGGCGACGGGTCCTGGCGTCGTGAACGCCGTGCGCGTCGTCGCCGACCCGTCCTGCCTGGACGCGGTGCTGGGCGCCTTCGACAACGCCGTCTGCCGCGATTGGGGCTTCCCGGCGCTCGTCGAACATGCCCGCGCCGCCGTTCCGGCGACGCCGGAGCTTGTGGAGGCGGTGGCGTCGCTCACCCTCATGCACGCGCTGGCGGCGTCCCCCTGGATCGGCTCCGACCAGCCCGCTTACAAGCAGTCCGACCGACACTGGGGCAACTGGAGGGGCTCGATCTATCGCTGAGCGACAGGTGAGCCGCCGGCCGCCAACTCGCGGGCTCTCGCCGCCGCCGCCGGATGGTCGTGGGCGAAGGCCTCCGACCCGGCGATCCGTCGGAGCGCCTCGCTCACCGCCTGCGGGACCTTGTCCCAGGCCGGAACGAAGGCTCGCTCTCCGCCCTCCGACAAGGCCGCGGGCGGCAGCCGCCCGCCCCCAGCCGACGCGATGCGGTCGAGGTCGGCGTTGTAGAGCGCCACGAGATCTGAACGTTGCGCCTCGGTGAGGTATGCCGCGCGCGGCGCGTCGGCGGCGACGGGCGAGAGGGCGGCGACGAGCGGCTCGACCTCCGCCTGAGCGACGCCGATCCACTCGACGTCCCCGTCCGTCGAGGCCAGCCGCCGCACCAGCTCCAGCATCGGCCAGGGCGGCGCCGTGTTGCTGGGCGGAGCGCGGCGGGCGATCGGCGCCGCGCCGAGCGCATGGACGAGGTCGGCCAGCAACTCGCCTCCGTGGAGGGACGCGACGTCCAGCGTGCGCACCCGCAGGCGGTCCCATCCGAACGTCTCGCCCCAGACCCGCAGGTGCGGCCACGCCGAAACGCGCGGCGCCATCGCCGCGAGGTAGGCGTCGATATCGCGCGTGTTCATCCCCTTGCGCGTCTCCTCGGCGTAGGCCGAGACGATCCAGGCGTCGTAGGGACGCAGATAGGCCAGCACGCGCACGTCGCAGCCCGCCAGCACACCCGCCGCGGCGTGGGTGTATTCGTCGGGCCAGGCGAACATGAACTCGTTGGAGACGAACTGCGTGCGGTCCGGGTGGGCGGCGGCGTGGGCCGCCAGCGTCTCGAACGTCGCGAAGCCGGGAACGCCCGCTACGCTGTGCGCCAGGTGCCCGAACAGGGCGTAATCGACGCCCTGCGCCGCCAGCTCCGGCCGGACTGCGAGGCAGAAGTCCTGGATGCTGGTGGAACCCGCCTTGTTGCGGCCGATGTGGAGCACGACGCGAGGCGCCGCCGCTCCGACCGCCGCGGGCCGCTCATCGGCTTCCAAGACGGGACCACGCGTTCATGGTGGGACGCCCCTGAGCCGGCGCATAGGAAGACAGGCCGCTCCACGCCTGACAAGACGACGACGCCGGGGCGACAGGACGGCCTGCGGCGAGCATGGACGGCGCGGGCTATCCCCGCACCTGCCCCGTCC
>CAZZZR010000001.1:31011-46784 GCA_964658605.1 uncultured Caulobacter sp.
GGACGGCCTGCGGCGAGCATGGACGGCGCGGGCTATCCCCGCACCTGCCCCGTCCCACGCACCACGTATTTGAACGTGGTCAGCTGTTCGGGGCCCACCGGACCGCGGGCGTGGAGCTTGTCGGTGGCGATGCCGATCTCGGCGCCGAAGCCGAACTCGCCGCCGTCGGCGAACTGGGTGGAGGCGTTCACCAGCACGATGGCGCTGTCGACCTGGGCGGCGAACGCCTGGGCGGCGGCCGGATCGTCGGTCACGATGGCGTCGGTGTGGCCCGAGCCGTAGGTGGCGATGTGTGCGATTGCGGCGTCGAGGCCGTCCACCACCCGCACGTTCAGGATCGGGGCGAGATGCTCGGTGCGCCAGTCGGCCTCGCTCGCGGCCTGCGCCCAAGGGATCAGCGCGCGGGTCTCGGCGTCGCCGCGGAAGGCGCAGCCCTTGGCCTTCAGGTCCTCGGCCATGAGGGGCAGAAAGTCGGGGGCGACCGCACGGTCGATCAGCAGCGTCTCGGTCGCCCCGCAGACGGACGTGCGGCGCATCTTGGCGTCCAGCACCACGGCGCGGGCCATCGCCGGCTCGGCGGCGGCGTGGACGTAGGTATGGTTCAGCCCCTCCAGGTGGCCCAGCACCGCCACGCGCGCCTCCTCCCGCACCCGCTTGACCAGGCTCTTGCCGCCGCGCGGAATGATGAGGTCGATCGCGCCGTCCAGCCCGCCTAGCATCAGGCCGACCGCCGCCCGGTCGGGCGTGTCGACCATCTGCACCGCGGCGCGGGGCAGGCCGGAGGCGGCCAGCGCCTCCTCCACCGCCGCCTGCAGCGCCAGCGCCGAGTGGATCGCCTCCGAACCGCCGCGCAGGATCACCGCATTGCCGGAGCGCACGCCGATGGCCGCGGCGTCCACCCCGACGTTGGGGCGGGACTCGTAGATCACCCCGATCACGCCGATGGGGGTGCGCACGCGGGCGATGTCGAGCCCGTTGGGGCGGGTCCAGCGGGCGATCTCGGCGCCGACCGGGTCGGGCTGGGCGGCGACCGCCTCCACGCCTGCGGCGATCCCCTCGATCCGCCTGGCGTCGAGCAGCAGACGGTCGGCCATGTGGGCGGCCATGCCCGACGCCCGGGCCGCGTCGAGGTCGCGCGCGTTGGCCTCCAGCACCTGAGGCGCGGCCTCCCGGACGGCGGCGGCGATGGCGTGCAGGGCGGACGTGCGCGCGTCCGGCGGCGCCTCGCGCAGGGCGGCGGCGGCGGCGCGGGCGGCGCGGCCCACGGCGGCCATGCGGGCGGCGAGGTCGGCTTGCGGAGGCGTGACGGGCGCGTTCATGCGGCGGGCTCCGGCGCGGGGGTTGCGACCACGGCGAGGTCGTCCCTGTGGATCAACTCGGGCCGGCCTTCCAGCCCCTCCGGGTCGCCGGAGCGGACGCCGACCGCACGGCGGGCGACCTCGGCGTCCACGCGCACGACGCCGCGGCCGACCTCGCGCCCATCGGGGCCGAGCACGCGCACGGCGTCGCCCTTGCCGAACGCGCCCTCGACGGCGGTGACGCCCGCGGGCAGCAGGCTCCGGCCCGCGAGCAGCGCCCGCACCGCGCCCGCGTCCACCCGCACCGCGCCGCGGGGGTCGAGCCGGCCCGCGATCCACGCCTTGTAGGCCGCGCGAGGAGAGGCCGTGGCGCGCACGCGGGTGGAGCGCGCCTCGCCCCGCTCCAGCGCCAGCAACGGTCCGCCGTCGCCCCCGGCTCGGCCCGAGGCGATCAGCGTCTCGCAGCCCGCCTCCCGCGCGATGGCGGCGGCGGCGAGCTTGGACGCCATGCCGCCCGTGCCTACGCCGGCCGTCGCGTTCGCCCCGCCCGCCATCGCCTCCGCCTGCGGCGTGACCGCGTCCAGCACCGGCACGTGGGCGGCGGAGGGGTTCCGGCGCGGGTCGGCGGTGTACAGGCCGTCGACGTCCGACAGCAGCACGAGGAGGTCGGCCCGCACCATCTGCGCCACCCGCGCCGCCAGCCGGTCGTTGTCGCCGTAGCGCAGCTCCTCCGTCGCCACGGTGTCGTTCTCGTTGATGACCGGGATCGCGCCCAGCCGCAGCAGGGTGTCGAGCGTCGCGCGGGCGTTCAGCCAGCGGCGGCGCACCTCGGTGTCGTCCCGGGTCAGCAGCACCTGCGCGACGGTGAGGCCGTGGGGGCCGAGCGCCTCGCCCCACGTCGCCACCAGCACGCCCTGGCCCGCGGCGGCGGCGGCCTGCTTCTCGTCCAGGGACAGGCGGGCGCGAGGCTTGAGGCCCAGCCGCCCCCGCCCGAGCGCCACCGCGCCCGAGGAGACCAGCAGCACCTCGCACCCCCGCCCCCGGAGGGCCGACAGGTCGGCGGCCAGCCGGCGGCAGAAGCCGGGCGCGTCTTCGGCCAGCAGGGCGGACCCCGCCTTGACCACGATCCGCCGAGCGGGCCCGAGCTGGATCCCGGCCGGAGCAAGGCTGGAGCGCTCAACCGTCATATCGCGAACGATTCATGCCGCATGGATGAGGCCGCGTGCGGTGACAGGCAAGGTTTCACCTACAGGGGCCTTCCCTCTGCTCCGCGGACGTGGTCTAAGCCTAGCGATCAACCCGCGCCAGGGCGACCTCGCATGTCCATCGTAGGCCTACCGCTTCCCATCAGCCCCTCGCGGGAGCGGAGCGGCACGGCCTGAGCCCAGCGCCCAGACCGGACCCAAGGTCCGACCGGACCCCGCTTCCGATCCCGGAGCGGGGTTTTTTCTTGCCCGCCGCCGTCATCGACCCTTCGCCGTCAACGTCTCTCACCGAAAGCCGCCCAGCGTGTCCGACCCGAGCCCCCGCACCACCCTGATCGCCCCTCACGCCGGCAAGCGCAGCGACGCCGTGGTGCAGGGCCCCTCCCGCGCGGCCGCCCGTTCCTATTACCGGGCCACGGGACTGGACGATGCCGACTTCCGAAAGCCGATGATCGCGGTGGTGAACACCTATTCCAACGTCACCCCCTGCAACATGCACCTCGACAAGCTGGCCGAGCCGGTGCGCGAGGGGATCCGCGCGGCGGGCGGCGTGCCGATCGACTTCAACACCATCGTGGTCTCCGACGGCATCAGCATGGGCACGCCGGGCATGCGCGCCAGCCTCGTCTCCCGCGAGGTGATCGCCGACTCCATCGAGCTGGCGGTGCAGGGCCACACGCTGGACGGCGTGGTGGTGATCGTCGGCTGCGACAAGACCATCCCCGCCGCCGCCATGGCGCTGGCGCGGATGAACGTGCCGGGCCTGGTGTTCTACGGCGGCAGCATCATGCCGGGAAAGCTCGGCAACACCGACATCTCCATCCAGCAGGTGTTCGAAGCGATCGGCTCCGAAAGCGCGGGCACGATCGACGAGGCCGAGCTGACCCGCGTGGAAAAAGCCGCCTGCCCCGGCGCCGGCGCCTGCGGCGGCCAGTTCACCGCCAACACCATGGCCATGGTGCTGACCGTCATGGGCCTCTCACCGATGGGCGCGAACGACGTGCCCGCCGTCCACCCCGGCAAGGCGGCGGAGGGCGGGCGGTGCGGGCGCCTGGTCATGGAGCTGGTGGAGAAGGGCGTGGCGCCTCGCATCTTCGTGACGCCCGACAGCCTGATGAACGCCGCGGTCGCGGTCTCGGCCAGCGGCGGCTCGACCAATGCGGTGCTGCACCTGATGGCGATCGCGGCGGAGGCTGAGGTCCCCTTCGCGCTCGACGCCTTTCACGAGGCCTGCGCCACGACGCCGGTGATCGCCGACCTGCAGCCGGGCGGAAAGTACCTGGCGCACGACATGTTTGTGGCCGGCGGCGCCCGCCTGCTGCTGCAGCGGCTGATGCAGGAGGGGCGGATCGTCGACGCGCCCACTGTCACGGGCTCAAGCCTGTTCGAGGAGGCGGCGAGCGCGCGGGAGACGCCGGGCCAGGCGGTGATCCACGGTTTCGACGATCCGGTCGTCCACCGCGGCGGCTTCGGCATCCTGTACGGCGACCTCGCGCCCGAGGGCTGCGTCATCAAGCTGTCGGGGCACGAGAAGACGCACTTCGCGGGCCCTGCCGTGGTGTTCGACAGCGAGGAGGACGCCTTCGCCGCCGTCCAGTCCGGCGCGATCCGGCAGGGCGACGTGGTGGTGATCCGCTACGAGGGTCCGCGCGGCGGCCCGGGGATGCGCGAGATGCTGGCCGTCACCGCCGCCTGCAAGGGACGCGGGCTTAACGACATCGCGCTCATCACCGACGGTCGCTTCTCGGGCGCCAGCCACGGCTTCGTCGTCGGCCACGTGGCTCCGGAGGCGGCGGTCGGCGGCCCCATCGCCCTGATCCGCGACGGCGACCGCATCACCATCGACGTGGAGGCGCGCCGCATCGACGTCGACGCGGACCTCGACGGCCGCCGCCCCGAGTGGACGCCGCATCCGCCAAAGGCGACCCGCGGCGCGTTGGAGAAGTACGCGCGCCTCGTGTCCTCCGCCTCCACCGGCGCGGTCACCATCGCCGCGCCGCCCGCTCAACCTCAGACCACGGAGTCCGGTCATGGCCGCGAACCGGCGCGGGTATAGCCCGATCACCCTCGACGAGGCGCCGAAGGCTGGGCGCTCGCTGTACGAGAAGGTGTGGGACGCCCATCAGGTGGAGGCGGAGACCCCGGACCGCCCCGGACTGCTCTACATCGACCTGCACCTCGTGCATGAGGTGACCACGCCGCAGGCCTTCGCCGAGCTGGACGCGCGGGGGATCAAGGTGCGTCGCCCCGACCGCACCTTCGCCACCCTGGACCACTCCACCCCCACCCTGCCGCCGGGCGCCGACGGCGAGCGGCCCTACTTCACGCCGCAGGCCAAGGCGCAGGTGGACGCCCTGCGCGAGAACGTGGCGCGGCACGGGATCCGTCTGGCGGACTACGACTCCGGCGACCGGGGGGTGGTGCATGTGATGGGACCGGAGCTGGGACTGACGCAGCCCGGCATGACGGTGGTCTGCGGCGACAGCCACACCTCCACCCACGGCGCCTTCGGGGCGCTCGCCTTCGGCATCGGCACCAGCGAGGTCGGGCACGTGCTCGCCACCCAGGCGCTGTTGCAGCGAAAGGCCAGGACCATGCGGGTGACGGTGGACGGCCGCCTGCCCGGGGGCGTGTTCGCCAAGGACCTGGCGCTGGCGGTGATCTCGACGCTGGGCTTCGGCGGCGGCACCGGCCACGTCATCGAATACGCCGGCGAGGCGGTGCGCGCGCTCTCGATGGAGGGCCGCATGACCCTCTGCAACATGAGCATCGAATGCGGGGCGCGCGCCGGGATGATCGCCCCCGACGGAACCACCTTCGCCTACCTGCGCGGCCGCCGCTACGCCCCGCAGGGCGAGGCGTTCGACGCGGCCTGCGCGCGCTGGGCGGACCTGGCGAGCGACGCGGACGCGGTGTTCGACGCCGAGGTGCGGATCGACGCCTCCAAGCTCCGCCCCATGGCGACCTGGGGCACGACGCCCGACGCCGCCGTCTCGCTCGACGAGCGCGTGCCGCAGCCCGCCACCGACAGCGCCGCCCGCGCCCAGGCCTACATGGGCGTCGAGGCCGGGGCGGACATCGCAGGCCAGCCGATCGACGTGGTGTTCGTGGGCTCCTGCACCAACGGCCGCCTGTCCGACCTGCGCGCGGCGGCCTCGGTGCTGCGCAACCGGAAGGTCGCCCAGGGCGTGCGGATGCTGGTGGTGCCGGGGTCGGAGGCGGTGAAGGCCGCCGCGGAGGCGGAAGGGCTGGACGAGATCTTCACGGCCGCCGGGGCGGAGTGGCGCCTCGCCGGCTGCTCCATGTGCCTGGCGATGAACGGCGACCTCGTGGGGCCGGGCCAGCGCGCGGTCTCCACCAGCAACCGCAACTTCGAGGGGCGCCAGGGGCCGGGCGCGCGCACGGTGCTGGCCAGCCCCGTCACCGCCGCCGCCGCCGCCGTCACCGGCCGCCTCGTCGATCCCCGCCCCTATCTGGAGGCCGGCCATGTCGGGTGAGCCGTTCACCACCCTGACCTCGCGCACCATCGTGCTGCCCGAGGCGAACATCGACACCGACCAGATCATACCGGCGCGCTTCCTGACCACCACCACGCGGGAGGGGCTCGGCAAGGCCGCCTTCGCCGACTGGCGCTACGACGCGGACGGCCGCGAGAAGCCTGACTGCGTACTGAACCAGGTCGATCCGGCGACGCACAGGGTGATCGTCGCAGGCGACAACTTCGGCTGCGGCTCGTCCCGCGAGCACGCGCCCTGGGCGATCCTGGACTACGGCGTGCGTGCGGTGATCTCGTCCGGGATCGGCGACATCTTCCGCTCCAACGCCCTGAAGAACGGGCTGGTGGCCATCGTGGTCGATCCGGTCACTCACGGGCAGCTGCTGGAGCAGCCGGGGCGCGAGGTGACGGTGGACCTGGAGGCGAAGGAGCTGCGCTTCGGCAACCACGTCGCGGGCTTCGACGTGGATCCTTTCTCCCGCGCCTGCCTGATGGAGGGCGTGGACCCCTTGGGCTACGTGCTGAACCGTGTGGGCGCGGTCGAGGCGTTCGAGGCCGCCAACGCCGCCTGAGATCTTCCGCTCATCCCCGCGCATGCGGGGACCCAGGCTGGCCTGGGACGGTGGATGCGGCGGATCGCAAGAAGAAAGTCTGGGTCTCCGCATGCGCGCGGATGAGCGGAAGAAGAGATGACGCACAGGATCGTATTGCTCCCCGGCGACGGCGTCGGACCCGAGGTGACCGCCGCCGCCCGGCGCGTGCTGGAGGCCGTTGCCGCCTGGTTCGGCCTCGACTTCGCCTTCGCCGAGCACCCAATCGGCGGCGCGGCCATCGACGCGACCGGCGAGCCCCTGCCTGACGCCACCCGCGACGCCTGCCTCGCCTCCGACGCCGTCGTCCTCGGCGCGGTGGGCGGGCCGAAGTGGGACGGAGCGGCCACGCGGCCGGAGCAGGGGCTGCTCGCCATCCGCAAGGCCATGGGCCTCTACGCCAACCTGCGCCCGGTGACGGTGGACGCATCCCTGGCCGACCGCTCGCCCCTGAAGCGCGAGGCGGTGGAGGACGTGGACCTCCTGATCGTGCGCGAGCTGACCGGCGGCCTCTACTTCGGCGCCCGCACCCGCACGGCGGACCGCGCCAGCGACGAGTGCGTCTACACCGCCGCCGAGATCGAGCGCGTCGCCCACGTCGCCTTCCGCGCCGCGCAGGGCCGCCGACGCAAGGTCGCCTCCATCGACAAGGCCAACGTGATGGAGACCAGCCGCCTGTGGCGCGAAACGGTCACCCGCGTCGCCGCCGCCTATCCCGACGTGGCGCTGGAGCACGGGCTGGTCGACTCCTGCGCCATGCGCCTGATCCAGTCGCCGAAGAGCTACGACGTGATCCTGACCGAGAACATGTTCGGGGACATCCTGTCCGACGAGGCCAGCGTGCTGGCGGGCTCCATCGGCCTTCTGGGGTCCGCGTCGCTGGGCGATCCCGGCACGCCCGGCCTGTTCGAGCCGATCCACGGCTCGGCGCCGGACATCGCGGGCCGGGGCAAGGCCAACCCGGTGGGCGCGATCCGCGCCGCGGCCTCGCTCCTGCGGGACGGGCTGGGGCTGACCGAAGCCGGCGCAGCCGTGGAGGCGGCGGTCGCGCGGGTGCTGGCGGAGGGGGCGCTCACCGGCGACCTCGGGGGATCGAGCTCGACCGACCAGGTGGCGGAGCGGATCGCGGCGGCGGTGCGGGGCTGAGCCGCGGGTATCGCGCCGGCCCCCTCCCGCAGCCGCGCCATGCTATGGCCTTGCCGATGGCTCCCGCTCCCCGCTACCGCCGAAACGTCGGCGTCGTCCTGTTCCACCCCGACGGCCGCGTCTGGCTCGGCCGCCGCGCGGGTCAGCCCGGCCCGGCCAACTGGCAGTTCCCGCAGGGCGGCGTCGACCCGGGCGAGGCGCTCGAGGCCGCCGCCCGCCGCGAGCTGGAGGAGGAGACGGGGGTCGTCTCCGCCACGCTGCTGGCCCGCGCCCCCGGCTGGATCACCTACGACTTCCCGGAGGGCTTCGGCGGCTCCAAGGCGGCAAGGGGGTTCAAGGGCCAGACTCAGGCCTGGTTCGCCTTCCGCTTCGACGGCCAGGACGCCGAGATCGCGCTCGACCGCCACCCCGAAATCGAGTTCGACACTTGGCGCTGGGCCCCGCTCGACGAGGCGATGGACGCGGTCGTGCCCTTCAAACGCGAGGCCTACGTCCAGGTGCTGACCCACTTCCGCCCGCTGGCCGAGCGTTTGCAGGCGGGCGGAGCATGAAGCCTCCGATCCTGATGATCCACGGCGCCTTCTGCGGCGGCTGGTGCTTCGACGGCTTCCGCGACGCCTTCGAGGCGCAGGGCCACTTCGTCGCCGCGCCCGACCTGCCCGGCCACGCGCCGGGCGACACGCCCTCGGCGGTGACGGGCCTGTCCTTGACGGACTATGCCAGGGCGGTGGTGCGGGCGATCGACGCCTGCCCCGCTCCGCCCGTCCTCCTGGGCCACTCCATGGGCGGGCTGGTCGTGCAGCTGGCGGCGGCGCAGCGGCCGGTCGCGGGCCTGATCCTCCTGGCGCCCTCCCCCGCCTGGGGACAGCCGGTGACGAGCGCCTTCGACCTCACCGCCGGCTTCGCCCTCGCCGCGATGCGCGGCCCCTACTGGGCGCAGGCGATCGCGCCCGACTACCCGATCGTGCGCGCCTCGACCCTGGACCGGGTGCCCGAGGACGTGGCCCGGTCCCTCTACCGCCGCATGAAGGCCGAGAGCGGCCGCGCGCTCTACGAGATCCTGAACTGGTGGCTGGACCCGACCCTGGCCGCCTCCGTGCCTCTCGGCGCGATCGAGGCGCCCGCGCTGGTGATCTCCGGCGGCGCCGACCAGGTGCACTCGCCCACCACCGTCGCCGCCACCGCCCTGCGGCTCGGCGTTGCGCCCCTGGTCGTGCCGGAGCTCAGCCACTGGACGATGGGGGAGCCGGGGTCGGAAGCCGTCACGCGGGCGTGCCTCGCATGGCTGGCCGCCCTGCCCTCGTTCTTCTCCGACGCGGCTCGCGCCTAGACCTCGCCAGGCGCCAGGCCGCCGCTTCCGGCCGCGGAGCGCCCTCCCATGCCGCACACCGAGGACTCCAGCGGGCCTTGAGGGGGATGCGCGGCTCGGCGAGGTTGACTTTCGAGCCGCCGACGCTAGAACCGCCCCTCCGTTTTCCCCGGCCCCTCGCGCGGCCGTCCGTCCTTGCGAGCAGCGCCATGGCCAAGCCGGCATCCATCAAGATCCGCCTGAACTCGTCGGCGGACACGGGCTTCTTCTACGTGACCAAGAAGAACGCCCGCACCAAGACCGAGAAGATGGTGCTGAAGAAGTACGACCCGGTCGTGCGCAAGCACGTCGAATTCCGCGAAGGCAAGATCAAGTAGGATCGCCCATCCCGCCGATGCGTCCACGCCCGGCCCTCGCGCCGGGCGTTTTCATGTCGGGAGGGACGGAATGATCGAGGTCGCCTCCACCCACGATCCGGTCCGGCTGTCGTTCCTGAAGGCCGCGCTCGAGGAGGCCGGGCTCGACTACCGGGTGTTCGACACGGGGATCGGGGCGACGTGGCCCGGCGCCTTCCCCGCGCGGATCATGGTGGCCGAGGCCGACGCCTGGATGGCCAGGAGCGTGCTGGCCGCGGCGGAGCGCGACCCCTGAGGGCTCACGCCGCCAGCGTGACCACCTGGTTGCGGCCCGCCGCCTTGGCCGCGTAGACGCCCTGGTCGGCGCGCTTGATCAGCGCGTCGGGCGTGTCGCCGTCGCCGTCGGTCGCCGCGACCCCGATGGAGACCGTGACCGTCAGCGGCTCGTCCAGGCCGGAGACGTGGAACGGCGAGCCGGAGACGTGCAGGCGCAGGCGTTCGGCCACGCGGGCGGCGACCGACAGCTCGGTGTCGGGCATCACGACCACGAACTCCTCGCCCCCGTGGCGGCACGCCAGGTCGATGGCGCGCACATTGGTGGCGAGGCGCACGGCGAACTCCTTCAGCACCTCGTCTCCCACGTCGTGGCCGAAGCTGTCGTTGATGCGCTTGAAGTGGTCGACATCGACCAGCAGCGCGGCCACGGGCGATCCGCCGTGCACCGCGCGCCGCACCAGCGCGGCGAGCTGGCCGTCCATGTAGCGGCGGTTGTGCAGGCCGGTGAGGCTGTCGGTGACGGCCAGTTCGAGGCTGTGGTCCAGGTTCTGGCGCAGGAAGTCGGTGTAGCGCTTGTGGCGCACCAGGGTGCGGACCCGCGCCGCCAGCTCCTCCGGATCGACGGGGCGCGCCAGGACGTCGTTGGCCCCGATCTCCAGCGCCTTGATGGCCCGGCCGCGGTCGATCGCGTCGTAGACGGCCAGCACCGGCAGCTGGCGGGTGGACTCGTCGGAGCGCACCTGGCCGATCACCCGCAGCCCGTCGAAGGCTCTGGCGGCGATGTTCACGATCAGGAGGTCGGCGCGGGCGCGGGACGCCAGGATCACCCGCTCGACGTCGGGCTCGACCACCGGGCGGTGCTCGACGCCGAGTTCGTCGGCGATGCGGCGAGCCTGCTGGGGGTTGTCGTCGGCGACCACGATCCGGCCGCCCAGGCCGCCCAGCCGCGTGCCCACGCCCTCGATCACGCCGATCCGCCGGCCCGAGGCCTCGCGCTGGCGCAGCTCGTCGATGACCAGCTTCAGCCGGGTGAGCGAGCGCACGCGGGCGAACAGCGCCACGTCGTCGATCGGCTTGGTGATGAAGTCGTCGGCGCCCGCCTCCAGCCCGGTGAGGCGGTCGCGCCGGCCGTCGAGCGCGGTGACCATGATCACCGGGATGTGGCGGGTGGCGGGGTCGGCGCGCAGGCGGCGGCAGACCTCGAACCCGTCAAGCCCCGGCATCATCACGTCCAGGAGCACGATGTCGGGCCGCGCCTCGACGGCCAGCTTCAGCGCCTCGTGGCCGTCCTTGGCGGTGGTGACCTCGTAGTATTCGGCCTGGAGCTTGGCCTCCAGCAGCCGGACGTTGGCCTCGATGTCGTCGACGACGAGGATGCGCGCGCTCATGCGGGCTCCTCCCTAGTTCAGGAACTTGCGGATGGTCTCAAGGAAGTAGGCGACCGAGATCGGCTTGGAGATGTAGGCCTCGCACCCGCCTTCCCGGATGCGCTCCTCGTCGCCCTTCATGGCGAAGGCGGTGACGGCGATCACGGGGATGTGGCGCAGCTCGTCGTCCTCCTTCAGCCACTTGGTCACCTCCAGCCCGCTGATCTCGGGCAGCTGGATGTCCATGAGGATGAGGTCGGGGCGGTGCTCGCGGGCGATCGTCAGCGCCGACAGCCCCTCGCGCGTCTGCAGCGTCTCGTAGCCCTGGGCGTCGAGCAGGTCGTGGAAGAGCTTCATGTTGAGCTCGTTGTCCTCGACGATGAGCACGCGCTTCGCCATCATGAACCGTTGAGAGCCTCGAAGAGGGGCGGCGGAAGGCGCGGACCTGTCTCGCCCCACACCTACCGCGACCTTCCTCAAGATTCGGTTGACCGGAGTTCATCACGTCGTGGCGACCCTGACGCCGGAGCCCGTCGCCGAGGACCTGCAGGCCGCCTGCGCCCACCTCCGCGCCCACGCTCCCACGCCGCTGGTGGTGGTCGACGTGGACGAGGTGCTGGCGCTCTTCATGCAGGGGTTCGACCGCTTCCTGCGGGGCCACGGCCACGAGCTGCGCGTCACGCGCTTCGCCTTGATCGACATCATCTATCCGCTCGGCGGCGAAGAGCCGGTCGATCGGATCGTCGGCAGGGGCCTGTTCGACGGCTTCTTCTCCGAGGGCTGCGGCGCGATCGACCCGTCGCCCGACGCGGCCGGCTCGCTGGCGCGTCTGGCGGAGCGGGCGCAGGTGGTGGTGCTGACCAACGCCCCGCAGGCGGCGCGCCGGCTCCGGGGCGCGTGGCTCGTCGAACACGGGCTGGACTACCCGATGGTCATCAACGCGGGCGGCAAGGGGCCGGCGGTGCGGGCTCTGGCGGACGCGGCGGGAGGCAAGACCGCCTTCGTCGACGACCTCCTGCCCAACCTCGACTCGGTGGCGGCCGAGGCGCCGGACGTGGCGACCTTCCAGATGGTGGCCGACCCCCGCCTCCGGCCCTGGGCCCCCTCGCGACCCGAAATCCACACCCGGATCGACGACTGGCCCGCCCTGGCCGACGCCATCGCCGCGGCGCTCGCGTGACCACCCTCTGCCGGGACTGCGACGCCCAGGGAGAGGTCGGGGGCGGGGCGGACGACGCGCCGCGACGATGCCCCGCCTGCGGCTCGCCGCGGGTGCTGGCGCACGCCGAACTGGACTCGCTCGCCATCGCGCACCTGGACTGCGACGCCTTCTACGCCAGCGTGGAGAAGCGCGACCGGCCCGAGCTGCGCGACCGGCCGGTGATCGTGGGCGGCGGCGTGCGGGGCGTGGTGACCACCGCCTGCTACATCGCCCGCACCTACGGCCCGCGCTCGGCCATGCCGATGTTCAAGGCGCTGAAGCTGTGCCCCGACGCCGTGGTGATCCGGCCCGACTTCGCCAAATACACCTTCGAGTCCAAAAGGATCATGGCGATGATCCGCGAGCTGACGCCGCTGGTGCAGCCGCTGAGCCTGGACGAGGCGTGGATCGACCTGAACGGCACGCAGCGCCTGAACGGCGGCTCGGCGGCGCAGCAGTTGGTGCGGCTGCAGCGGCGGATCGAGCGGGAGACCGGGCTGAACGTCTCCATAGGCCTCGCGCCCAACAAGGTGCTGGCCAAGATCGCTTCCGACCTCGACAAGCCGCGCGGCTTCGCGGTGATCGGGGCGGCGGAGGCGCCGGGCTTCCTCGCCGACAAGCCGGTGCGCCTGCTGCCCGGCGTGGGCCCCGCCTTCGCCCGTAGCCTGGAGGCGCACGGCTTCACCCGCATAGGCCAGCTCGCTGAGGCGGACCCGAAGCGCCTGGTCAAGGCGTTCGGCGCGGGCGGCCTGCGCCTGCACGACCTCGCCCACGGCCGCGACGCGCGCGCCGTGAACCCCGAGAGCGACCGCAAGGGCATCAGCGCGGAGACGACCTTCAGCACCGACCTGCGCGCCGTCTCGGAGCTGGAGGACCGGCTCTGGGCCTGCTGCGAGAAGGTGGGCTCCCGCGCCCGGGCCGCGGGCCTCGTCGGGCGGGTGGCCACGCTGAAGCTGAAGACCGCCGACTTCCGCCTCGTCACCCGCCGTCGGACGCTCGGCGTTCCCACCCAGACCTCGCGCACCCTGTTCGCCGCCGCCCGCGAGATGCTGGCGCGGGAGGCGACGGGCGGCGCCTATCGGCTGATCGGCGCGGGCCTCAGCGACCTGGACGAGGCGCACGAGGGCGGCGCGAGCGACTTCTTCGGCGGCGGCGAGGCGAAGGTGCTGAAGGGGGAGCGGGCGCTTGACGCGCTGCGCGCGAAGTTCGGCGCGGGCGCGGTGGTCTCGGGGAGGGCGCTGCGCACGGAGCGGTAGGCGCGCCGAGGGTGCGACGAGGCGTCCCAGACGCGACGCGGGATAGAGGCGTATGCTCCTAGCCCGGAGGGCCGCAAGATGCCCCTTTCAGCCTGGCCCCGCCGGGATGTCCTGGCCGCCGCCCTGGCGCTGTCTTCACCCGTCTTCGCCCGGCAGGCGGCGGCGCCTGAGCTTCCTGCAGCCGAGCCGGCTGCGCTCACGCCCGAAGCGCTCGTGCTGCTCGACCTCAGCGAGGACGACGGCCGGCGGATGCGGGTGGCGGTCACGGTGAACGGGAGGGGTCCCTTCCCCTTCCTGGTGGACACCGGCGCCGATCACAGCGTGCTGTCGCAGGAGCTGGCCCAGTCGCTGAACCTGCCGGCCGCGGGCTTCGCCAACGTCAACGGCATCGCCGGCGCGCAGGTGCGGCCGCGGGCGCTCGTTACGCGCCTTGAGGTGGGCGGCCGCAAGCTGGAGAACGCCCCCATCGCGCTTCTGCCGCGCGAGTACATCGGCGCGCTGGGGATCGTGGGGCTCGACTGCCTGGCCCAGCAGAACGTCGGCATCGACTTCGTCCACGGCAAGATGAGCGTGCGGCGGTCCCGGGGCTTCGAAGAGGATCCCGACGCCATCGTCATCCACGGCAAGGCGCGTTTCGGACGGCTGATGCTGGTGGACTCGACGATCCGGCGCGCCCCGGTCTATGTCGTGCTGGATTCGGGCGCCCAGAACACCATGGGCAACGAGGCGCTGCGCCGGTACCTCAACGCGCGGCGCAAGGGCCAGCTCCTTCCTGAGAACCTGCGCAACGTGGAGCTGCAGAGCGTCACAGGCCAGCTGGCCTACGGCGAGTTCGACGAGATGCCGGAGCTGACGCTGGGCCCCGTCACCCTGCGCCACGTGCCGATCGTCTACGCCGACCTGCACACCTTCCGCATGTACAAGCTGGAGGCCGAGCCCGCGATCCTGCTCGGAATGGACACGCTGCGCAGCTTCACCCGCGTGGGCATCGACTTCGCGCGGCGCGACTTCACCTTCCAGCTGGCGCGGGCCTGAGAGCGGATTGAGCGGCGGCGGCCTTGCGTGTAGCGCATCCGCCCATGGCCCAGACCCCATTCCCCAAGGCGTCGACCGTCGCCGACCTCCTCGTCAACAACCGGCGTTGGGCCGCGGAGAAGGTCGCGTCGGACCCCGGCTTCTTCAAGCGTCTGGTCGCCCAGCAGGCGCCGCCGTACCTGTGGATCGGCTGCTCCGACAGCCGCGTGCCCGCCAACGAGATCGTCGACCTCGATCCCGGCGAGCTGTTCGTGCACAGGAACGTCGCCAACCTCGCGCCGCCGCAGGACGCCAACTACCTGAGCGTGCTGCAGTTCGCCGTGCAGGCGCTGAAGGTGCGCCACGTCCTGGTGGTCGGCCACTACGGCTGCGGCGGCGTACTGGCGGCCCTGCGCGACTTGCGGCTCGGCCTCATCGACCACTGGTTGTCGCCCATCCGTGAGACCGCGCGCCAGCACGCCGAGGAGCTGGCGGCGCTGCCCGACGAAAAGGCGCGGCACGACCGGCTGGTGGAGCTCAACGTGCTGAAGCAGGTCGAGAACGTGAACCTGAACCCCTTCGTGCGCGACGCCCGGGACGCCGGCGCGTCCCTGGACGTGCACGGCTGGTGTTATTCGCTCGAGAACGGCCTGGTGACGGACCTGCTGGCTGCGTAGGCGGCGAGGAAGCCGCGCTTTGCGTCGTTCGCGAGCCGTCCGTCACCAAGCGAGCGCTCCCCCCCTTTCTCTCCCCTTTCTTCCTAGCCCCAGCCCTGTGTTCCACGCGCTGCAGCTCGTCGAACTTAAAGAAGGGACGCCCCGCGTCCCGACGCCCATGGGTCGGTCGTCGAGCGGAGGACGGGTCAATGCAGCGTGCGTAGCGAGCTCCCGCGGAGCGGGTCGCCTTGACGCGGCCGAGCACGGCGGCACGAAGGTGGTTGCTGTGCGGGCCACCACGGGCGTCGGCGCTCGCCGACCGCGGACCTCTGCGCTGCCGCGCACTGCCGCCGGGCTCGGGCACGTCAAGGGACGCTTCGCTCTCCGCCGTTGACCCGCCCTCAGCCCGGCGGCTGACCGGAGGGGTCAGGACGCAGGGCGTCCCTTGAAGTTTCGACGAGCCTGCGGCGCGTCGAACACCGGGCTGGGACTAAGCAAGAAAGAGAGACGGCGTAGACGTCGACCGGAGCCGTCGGCTGCTTCCGACGGGGCGGTCGAGCTAGATCGTCGGCGTATTCTCGGCGGCGTCCGCCTTGGCCGCCG
>CAZZZR010000002.1:0-35254 GCA_964658605.1 uncultured Caulobacter sp.
CCGACGCTGCGCCGACGCTGCGCCACCTTCTCACTGGCGAGGAACTCCCCCTCGAGACGCCGTACACCGGCACGAAGAACGCCGTCACGGAGGGGGAGCGGATCGCGATGGGCTTGCCTGAGGTCGACGCGCTGGCCCGGAAGAGCAGCGGCGAGAACTGGGCGGAGGCGCGGCAGCTCTTCAACGAGGACCCCGACCACGCTCGCCTGCTCGCGCAGCGGATGGTCGAGAAGCCCCGAGCGTTGACTCCTGTCGAGCGCGACCTGCTGCTGCACGACCGGATGCGGTTGACGCTCGACCACCGCGCCGCCCTCTCCGACGAGCTGGCCGCCCACCAGGCCGGCGACCCCGAAGCCGTGGCGATGGCGAAGATGCGGCGGCAGTCGATCGAGTCCGCCTTCAACACCAGCAACACCGCGCTCCGACAGGCCGGCTCTGAGTCGGGTGCATCCCTCCAGGCGATCCAGAAGCTGATCTCGGAGGACTACAGCCCGCTCTACCTGCGCGACCGCCTGACGAACGCGGTGCACGAGAGCGGGGCGCCCGAGATCCCCGGCGCTGCCGACCGCCTGACCGAGATCTCCCGCCAGCTCGAGGAGGCCCACGCCCAGCTCGCCACCTACGAGCAGCGGTTGAGCGAGACGCAGGCGGCCGGCAAGGTGCGCGCGGTCCAGGCGGACGTCGCCGCGGCCGACCGCGCCGGCGTGCGCCGCGCCGCCAAGGAGTCGCTGGACGCCGAGTACCAGGATCTCGCCGCCCGCCTGGAGGCCAAGGCTCGGAAGAACCAGAGCACGGTGAACATGTCGGGCGGGCTCGACCCGGAGACGGTCGCCATCATCGGCCGCATGGCCAAGAACCGCGTGCAGGCCGGCGCCCGCGGCCTCGCCGACGTCGTCGACCACGTCTACCAGACCGTTCGCCCCCACATCGAGGGGCTCGAGCCCTCCGAGGTGCGCGACGCCATCTCCGGCTACGGCACTGTCCGCCCCCAGATGGCGCGCTCCGAGGCCGTCCAGGAACTTGCCCGCATCCGGCAGGAGGGGCGCGTGCTCGCCGCCCTTGAGGACGCGCGTGCCGCCGGCCGCCCCGCGCGCGAGGTCGCGCAACTTGAGCGGCAGGCGGAGCTTGTTGCCGACCGCCATCTCCCTGTAGGCCGCGGCCCACTCTCGGACGCAGAGCATCTCGCCGCCACGAAGAACCGGCTGGCGCGCCGCGAGGCCGAGCTGACCCAGCACATCGCCGACGACTACTTCCCGAAGCGCACCCGCCGGCCCGTCGCCCTCGATTCCGACGCGATCGCTCTCCAGGGACGGGTGAACGGCCTGAAGCGCCAGGCGGATCTCATCATCCGCAAGCAGGAGCTGGCCGGCCGCACGGCCACGGAGAAGGGGCTCGACCTCACCGCGGGCTGGGGGCGGTTCCTGAAGCTCACCGGCACGTCGACCCTCCAGAAGATTAGCTCGGCCGCCGCCGAGCGTGCGCTCGTCTTCCGGCCCATCGAGGAGTTCCTCGGCGCCGGGATCTCGAAGCTGCCCGTGGTGAAACATTTCGCCGCCGAGGCGCCGATCGAGGGCGGCGGGAGCCTGGGGGCCGTCGCCAAGGCGTACGGCGGTTTCTTCGGCAAAGCGGCCCGCGAGGAGCTGGCCGCCCACTTGGCAGGCCGCGAGGGCAACCTGGAGCTGGCCCTTGGGAAACCCCACCTCGGAGGCGAGACGCCCGCGTGGATGTCCTACCCGGGCCACGTGCACGCCGGCCTCAAGGCGCCGGCCAAGATCGCCGGGTACGAGTACGCCTTGGAGAAGCAGGCGGCCCACTACCTGAAGCGCGGCCAGCCCGAAATGCTCAACCCCGAGTTGAACCCGGCCGCCGTGCAGGAGATGAAGGCGCGCGCCTGGGAGTACGCGAACCGGGACATCTTCATGGGCGACAACGCCGCGGTGGACTCCATCAACAAGGCGCTCGCCGACAAGCCGGGCCAGTCGACAGCGGCGAAGTTCGGGAAGACGATCGGGCACACGCTGGTGCCCATCGTCAAGGTCCCCACCAACTACGCCCTCGAGGCGACCGACTACCTCGCCGGGCTCCCCAAGGCGGGGCTGGGGATCGAGAAGACGCTGCGCACCGGCCGCGCCGCCCTGGCCAAGACCCCCGAGGCAGACCAGAACCTCGCCGCCGTGGTCAAGGCGGGCCTCGAGCAGCTCCCCGACGGCCAGGCCGAGCGGATCATGCGGCAGCTCAAAAAGGGCTCGCTTGGCGCCGGCCTGATCGCCCTCGGCGCCACGGGCGCTGTCGAGGTCGGCGGCTACTACGACGGCCCGCGGCGCGACGGCGAGCTCGAGCCGGGCCAGATCCGGATCGCCGGCCACGCCGTGCCGCACATGATCCTGCACCACCCGGCTCTCGAGGCGCTCCAAGTGGGCGGCTCCGTCTACCGCGCCAAGACGGTGGCGGGCGGGCTCGGTACCGCGGCGAAGGGACTGGCGGAGAACATCCCGTTCATCGAGACGCCCGTGTCGCTCGCCCGCGACCTCTGGGGCCGGGAGCCCACCAAGGCGGTCGGCTCCTTCGTCCGCGGCATGACGATCCCGCCGGACGCCCAGCGCCTCGCCCGCGTGCTCGACCCGAAAGGCCAGCAGCTCTCCCCTGGCGAGCAGGCGCTCCAGCAGGCCGGCTGGCTGGACATCCACGCGAAGAAGCGGAAGCCCCGCGGCTCGCCCCTGCGCAAGATCTTGCAAGAGGAAGAGCTAGGCATCCCCGGTCTGCGGGAAAACGTGAGGTGATGGATGTCCCCTGGTAGTCGCCAGCCCGCCCAGCAGCCGCCCGCGTCCGACGGGCAGTTCGCCAACTTCGGCCGGTTTCGAGACTGGTTGCTCGCCTTAGTGGTGGCGCTCTTGCTTGGTCTCGTTGGATGGATCGCACAGGACAAAATCGGAAGTTCCGCGAAATTGGAGATCGAGATTCAAGAACTTCGAGAGCGGATGAATGTGGAATATACGGCTACGGTTCGCACGCAAGGCGACTATGGCGAAAGACTTGGGCGACTAGAAACCAGAATTTCGATTCAAAACGAAGAGATTCTAAAGCGCCTCGACCGCATCGAATCGCAGCATCCGGCGAAATAGGAGGAATACCCATGGAGCTTCGGCGAAGGAGATCATCATGGCAAGCACGCGCCAACGCAGTTCATCCCGCCCAGCCGATCTCGACCTGACCGGGGGGTTTCGCCTTGACCTGAAATCCATCATCTTGATCGCAGGCGTGCTTGGGAGTTGGTATAGCCAGAGCGGAAAAATCGATGCGATCACCGCCCGGCTGGACCTTGAGGCGAAGGCTAGCGCCACGATCAAGGCGGCCGAGAACGATGCTGCAAAAGCCCGCGGCGAGCTCGCTGCTGAGCAGCAGCGCGCTCTCGCCGAGAGTCTGACGAAGCTAGAGGGCCAGTTGAAGGTGACCTCGATGGACGTAAGCGACCTAAAAATCCTGACCGCAAAAGGAAGGAGCTAAAGATGGCAGGAAACCAACAGCGCTGTTGCATTCTCGGAGTCTGTTGCCCGCCGCCTGAGCAGCGCATCCAAATGAAGGCGTGGCTGCTCTCCAATCTTCACCGCGACCTCGGCCTGCACGCCAGCCAGACGGAGCCGATAGTCGAGCAGTGGATGGCCGAGCTGTTCACCGCCGAGGAGCCCTGATGCTCTCCGCCATCCTCGTCGTGCTGGTCGTCGTGGTCGTCGTCATGTGGCTCGCCGGCGTCGGAATGCGGCTTCGATAGCTCCTCTCCCGAGAGCGTAGCGCCGGCTTCGTGTTACGCTCTCCTTTGCGAGATTCACCTCGCAATGTCTCGGGAGGTCAGCCATGCCCGCACCGCCTTACCCGCTCGAAAACAACTTCACTTACCACGCCCCGAAGGGAGACCAGCAGGCGCGGTACGTCGCGATCCGCGATTCCGCAAAGGCGCACGCCGCCCTGCTGCTCGAGAAGTGCCCGGAGAGCCGCGAGCGCTCCGTGGCGCTGACTGAGCTGGAAACCTCGGTCATGTGGGCCAACGCCGCGATCGCGAGGAACGAGTGATGGGCGCTTTCGATCACCTCGCAGGAGCCCCGACCATCGCGAAACTTGCGAGCGCGCCGGGCGGTCACATCTTCGGAACCTTCAAACCCAACCTGCCGCTCGTCCCGCTGTGGACGGCCGACGGCAATTGCCGCATGGGCTTCACCCAGCAGTTCAACGGCTACGTGCGCGGCCCCGAGAACACGTCCTTCGACATGTTCCAGAGCAGCGTCCGGCTCGGGCAGATCCCCGGCGTCCCGCACGACGCCGCGGTCACCCCCGAGGACTACTACGACTCGATGTATCTGGCGGCTGGTGGCACGTCGATCTTCGACCGCTACGTGCATCTGCCGGAGGAGCACCCGGCCCCGGCTCCGCCCGATGCTCCGCCGTCCGCGAACAGCGACGCGGCCACGATCGCGGCGCTCAACCTCCAGGTTGCCGGCCTCCAGGGCCAGGTGAAGACGCTGCAGACCAGCAACAACAAGGCGCGGAAGCTGGCGCAGGCGTTTCTCGACCAGTACCCGGCCCGTGGCGGCGGCTCCTGGGTGCAGCTCGGCAAAACCAGCTTGCCGCCGATCATCGACGCGCTGGCCACCGGCGCGTCCTCCTAGAGTAGCCTCGGCTCGGGCGGCCCCCGTCTGGCCGCCCGTCTTTCTCGCCGCGAGGTGTACAATCGAATCAGCGCAACTCTGCGCGCAAACCGGGGAGACCTAAAATGATGGATCGCACCATTGGAACGTGCGGGAATTGTGGCGGCCCCGTGCGCTTGCCGGGGCAATGGATGAGCACTCAACCGCCTCGACCGACCTGCGAAAACTGCGGCGCCCAGGCCCGAGAAGATCATGGACCGATCATTATCATGGAAAAGCCGTCGGTTTTTTCTGGAATAAAGGCGCTGGTCGACCGCGAAACCCGAGGGGGTTCGTGATGCCGCAAAAGGAATCCGACCTCATCCCCCGCATGATCGCCTACCTGCGGGCGCATCTGCACGACGCCGCGCCGACCACTGAAGAGCCGCCGATCTGGTGGAAGAACGAATCTCCCCAGGCACCGGACGGATCAGCGAACATCCGCTGGCTCGCCCGCGCCTGCTGGCTTCTCTGGCAGCCGGCCGAGGCGTTGGAGTCCTGCATCGCCGAGTACCAGCGCGAACTCCAGATCGGCCACCGCGGCTTCGAGGAGATGACGGTGAGCCACGATGGCCAGTGGCTCGGCGCGCATTACGCCATCCGGACGTGGTGCCGCGGCGGCGATCCAGGAGGAACTCTTTCAAACCTCAACACCGCCTGGTGCGGGGCCGAGATCGCCCTGATGCGCGAGTTCTATTTGCCAGAGATCGGCGTGCTCTGCCCGGCGGCGCGCTTCGAGGGGGTGCTGGTGAGCCCTCAGCGGAGCGTGATCGCCGCCTGGGATGCTGGTCGGTGGGCGGGCAAAAACACGCTCGGAATCCGCCCAAAAAAGGCGTTCAACGATACGTTTTGTCTCGAGCTGGCCGCCGACCTCGCGACCGCCGGCGATGATCTCGGCCGCAGCGCCGCCAAGCTGCCGACGCTCGCCTTCCCGCTGTTCGTCGAGCTGAAGTCGGAGAGTATCCGGGCCTACTGGAACCCGGGGCACAACGTGCTCAAGCCGGTGTACTACGTGACTTGGCCCTGGACCGGCTCGCAGGGAGGAGCCAACGAAGTCTTCCAGACGAATGGACTGCCGAAGGGCAAGCCGGCGATGGGTCTGATGGGACCGCCGACGATCTCGGGCGGCGACTTCAAGCAGATCGGCTGAGGAAAGAGGGCGCCGGGGGGAGACCGGCGCCCGGCTGGTCACGCTTTCTGCCGGCGGCTCCCCTCGATCGCCAGTCCTTCCAGGAAGCAGCCGCGCTCGTGCCTCTCCCACCGCTCCCACCCGCGCAGCTCGACCGGCGTCATGATCGCGGCGGCCCACGCCGGCGGGTCGCCGTTGCCGTTTTTGCCGTTCCTTTTTGGTTCCTCGTAGAGCCCGGTGTACTCGTTGCTCCGGCTCCACTTCACCGCAGCCATGGCGCGCTCCGGCCCCATCGCCACCATGCGCTCGACGAGATCCGCCAGCCCCTCGGCCGTCTTGTAGGACTGGCGGCGCTTCGCCTTGTAGGCCAGCCACGCCTCGACGGCGGGCTGGATCTCTTCCGGGATGGGGACCTCGGGGGCGAAGAGGCGGGGGGCTCTCATGGACGGCGAGCACCGCAGATCGGGCAGATCGTCTTCCTGGTGGCAACCGGACGCGCCGGCCGTTCCCTGCGCGCGGCGTTCGCCAGTCTCTCCGCGGGTCCGGCCTTCCTGAACGGATAGAACGTCTCCGCCTGCCAGCGGGGCATGAGAAGGATTTTCCCCTCCTTGTGGTTGTATCCGCACTTGATCCCCCAGAGTCTCACTCCTCTCTCCTTTCCGGCACCGGCGCCGGCAACTTGCGCCCGCACCCGATCGCCTTGCCGGTCATCTCCCGGCCTCGGCAGGTTGAATGCTGATGGTTCTCCGGCGCGGTCGTGTGCCACTCGATCCCGCAGCCGGAGCAGAACATGACGTAGCGGGGCTCGGCGGTGCTCATTTCTCGTAAACCGCGCTGATCCGCAGCCAGTATGGCTTTCCCCTCATCGGGGCTGTGACCTTGGCGAAGCGACCATCCGCCGAGATCTCCAGCACTTTGACCGACCACATACAACCGCCGCCTCGACGCCCTCCGCGAGACTGCACCTTCACGTAGTCGCCGACCTTCACCAGTACACCGCCCCGACCGCCGCCTGGCCGATGATGGGGCCGAAGCGCGGCACGGCCTTAGGAGGCCACTGCGGCGCCTCGGGCATGAACCGCCCCCTGCCGTCGCGGAGCTTCGTGTAGAAGGCGTGCAGGGCGCCGTGGAACTCGGCCAGGGATACCTCGAGGTGCTCAGGCTCGACGCACCAGCGGGAAAGGCAGACGTGGTGCGCGTGCTCGTTTGGCAGGAGCACCTCGCCGGTCAGCTCCCAGACGATGAAGCGGGAGCACCACTGCCAGCCGCCGGCGTTGGCCGCCGGATGGACCCACTGCTCGCGGGAGGTCCGCCGGCCGTAGAGCACGCGCCGCCAGCCGTCTACCGGCCGCGCGGAGGTGCCGAGGAAGACCCGGGGCCGATCGCGGCTGTCCACCGTGACCGGCCCCGGCCATGTCCTGCTGTCGTGGCGGGCGCAGGCGTTCACCCCTTGAAGTTCTCCCGGATCGAGATCTCCAGAGCGGCCCGTTGCGTTTCGTCGCCGCGGGTAACGCCGTCGGCGCCCTCGAGGTCCACGCCGGCCCACACCAGCAGGTCGGTCGTCGTCGGCTCCTGCACGACCTCCGTCTCCGTTCCCGGGATCTTGGCCTGCCGCTCGCTCTCCCCGAGCTCGCGGAGCTGGACGAGCTCGCCGGTGTCGTCCCGGCGGAGATAGGCGGTGCTGGCCGTGTAGAGCCAGGTGCAGCGCACCTCGCGCGTCTCCAGGCCGCTCTCGACGATCTCGCCCAGGTCGACCGTCTGCTGGTGGGCGATGTAGATCTTCGCCTTCTTCGCCTTCGCCGCCTCCTTCATGGTGCTCTCCCAGGCGGCGAAGGATTCCCGCTCCTCCTCCTCCTCGCGCACCGAGTCGGCCAGCTCCTGCGCCTTCCTGGCCAGCTCCTCCTCGCTCA
The DNA here is from genome assembly GCA_964658605.1 of uncultured Caulobacter sp. Lineage (GTDB taxonomy): Bacteria > Pseudomonadota > Alphaproteobacteria > Caulobacterales > Caulobacteraceae > JASLDZ01. The sequence goes on from CAZZZR010000002.1 coordinate 7,719, forward strand.
GCTTGACCGGCAAGTGCCGGGTGTCCGTTGTCGCTCTCATCCTCCCGTCCTTTCCCCCGGGCAAGCCGGGGCGTTATGGGTGACTTTTCCCGCCAGTTCGTAGACCGCCCGGAAGTACGCTCCGGCCGGCTCCCGCGTCTTCGTGCAACCGCACCGCTCGCAGGTCCGGACGGTGATCGGCGCCGACTGCCACGGCACCTCTCGCGTCCCGGTCTCCTGCCAGCGGTGTCTCAATCGAAAATCAACTCTGCGCCAGGAAGGCGCGGCCCGATGTTCCGTCCCAGAATCATCGCTGTCGGCTTCTCGCCTACGAGTTTCGGCCCTCCTGGCGGGTGATCACGGACCCAGCCGGCCATCTCTTGCGCCCGCGTGAAAGCGCTCCCGAGATCGTGGTCGCCTTCCAGATCCGGCAGGACCGCGAGGATGCCGTCGGCCTGCCGCCCCACCCGGTAGCCGCTCATGGCCCCTCCGTGCGGTTGATGGCGCTGCGGTGCTGCTGGAGGGCCACCTCGGCCTCGCCCCAGCGCTGCAAGAGGGCCACGTAGGCGTCCTCGAGGGGGTCCGGCACCACCTCCCGCGCGATCGGCCGGTCGTAGGCGTCCAACTGCTCGGCGATCACCAGGCGGAAGAGACCGCCACGGACGGCCAGCTCGTACACCCGTCCCTGGATCTCCACCTCGGCCACCTTACGGGGCGGCTCCTCCTTCTGCACGTCGGGGGCGATCACTTCGGCCCCTTCGCCAGCTCGACCTTAAGGTTTATGTGCCATTGCTCCCAGAGCCCCTTAAAACCGTTGTCGATTGCCTTCACGAGTCCTTCGGCCGCAACCCGCAGCCCGGGGTAGGCGTTGTAGCGGTCTTTCGCTGCCGCATAGATCGCAAAGTGTTCCTCGCGGGTCCTTGGCCGGAAATCGCCCTCCGAATAGAGGTGGCAGTTGAAGTTCCCGCCGCAGTCCACCGCCGGGCCGTACGAGATCCGCTCGGGCAAGCGCACCGGCTCCGGAGCGAACTCCAGGCCGGCGCGCTTGGCGAGCTCGACGGCCGCGTCTTCACCGTTGCAGGCGACCTCCAAATGGAAGGCACGTCGGTACTCTGTTTCCGTCATCATCTTCACTCCTCCTCGCCCGGCTCCCGCTCGCGCATGCTCGCCAGGCCGTCAAGGTTCTTCGTGAGGGTCGCCAGCCCGATCTTGAGCTGGTCGACCGGCATTCCCTTCAGCTCCTCCCAGACGCTCGTCCCGAACGCCTCCAGCCGGGCGCCAGAGCGCAACGCGGCCACCTCCTCGGTGATCCCCTGCGGCCCGCGGGGGAAGTGCCGCCCCAAGACGGAGGTGATCTCCTTCAGGAGGCCCGCGGCCTCGGGGGACTCGGCGGCCCGAGCGACCGGTGGCGGCGAAGTGGGCGGCTGCAGGCGGCCGGCGGGGGGCGGCGGCTCTCCCCCAGTGGCCCACTGCGCGAGCTGCGCGCCGAGGTCCTCGTCGAGAGTGGCGCCGGCACGGAGCATCTGCCGGAACTGCATAGGCACCTTGACCATGGCGCGCTCGCCGATCTCCCCGGGCTGAAGAGACGGCACCCCGTTCGACCCCGGGGGGAGGAAGAGGTTGAGCGTCATCTCGTAGGCGAACTCGTCGCCGACGATCGGCTGGAAGCCAAGGAACTCCGGCTCCTTCCCCTTCACCGGCTTGAGCTTCTCCTTCGCCCGGAGGCAGAAGACGAAGTTGCAGTTCACCGAGAGAATGTAATTGATCAACCGCCGGCTCTCCGCCTTCGGCTTGATCCACCCGGTTATCTTCACCCGCTCGCGCTTCGCGAAGTCCTGCCCGGCCATGCGCTCGACCTCGGCCTCGTGCATCTCCAGGATGCCCCCCGCGCCCTCCCAGACGTGCGAGAACGAGTCGATGATGATCTGCCCCGCGCCGCCCTTCACGCAGTGGGCGATGGCCGCCATGTAGTCGCCGGGGGCGAACGGCGCCACGAAGGGGACGTGGCGAAACTTGAAGACGTCGGCGTAGTGGAGCGCCCGATTGCTCTCGGTGTCGATCCAGAAAGTCGGCTTCTTCGTGACGCGCTCCATCCCCGCCGTCAGCCGGCCGGCGGTGAAGCTCTTCCCGCTGCCGCTGGGGCCGAAGAGCCCCGTCAGGGTGGGGACCTGCCGGCGGACGGCGACGAAGTCCTCAAAGGTGCGGCCGGCCATCTCTCAGCCCTCCGCCTTGAGGCCGATCAGGCCCGCGGCGAAGGTCCACAGGGCTTCGGCGCCGCCATCGGATGGCGCGCTCGACTCCCAGGCGGCCAGTCTCCCCGCGGAGGCGTCCAGTTGATCCAGCCGCGCCGCCTCCGCGATCAGCGCCTGCCGGATCTCGGTCTGCGCGTAGACCCGGCCGGCTTCGAAGTCGCGGCCCTCCAAAAGTTTCTCGATCGCTTCTGCCGCCACAAGGATGGCAAGATGCCCGCGATCGCTGAAAAAGTGCTCGGCGATCGCCAGCGCAACGTCGGGCCGATCAGTCGCCATCGGAGACCTCCACGCCCGCAGACGCCAGGGCCGCGTCGAGCTTAGACAGCAAAGCTTCCTGGTGACAAGGGTAGCCTGTGAGCGCGAAGATGATCTCGAAATAGATTTGGTTCCGCGCATCCAGGCACGCGAGCGCCAGCGCGGGCGCGGCGGCGGCCAGCCTCATTCCCTCTTCGTCGTCCAACTCAGGCGCGTAGATGAACGGCCCACCACTCCCGTTGGCGCCCCCGTCCTCGCCCGTGTGCCACTCCAACCGCTCCAGCTCTTCACGCTTCATGCTCCCCTCCTTCGGCCTCGTCCTCGGCCCGTCGCTGCATTTCCCGCTCGAACGCCCACGGCTCGACCTCGGCCACAGTCGCCCTCGGCCCCGGCCACACGCCAGAGCCCAGGCACCGCGACCACATCGCCAACGCGCGGTTCAACCTGTCGTCGCCGAGCTGCCGCATCCCCCGGCCAACCGGAATCGCCAGGACCGCGTACGGCGGCTCGATCTCGACCCGCAGGAAGACGAACTGCGTCCGCCCGGCGAGCTCGGGGTGGACCGCCTCGAAGCCCCGCAGGTACATGGCCGCCTGCATCGCGTGACTCGACCGCTCGCTGTTCATCTCGCGGATGAACGGTTCGGCTACGGCGTACCCTTTCGTCACGATTTTTAGGTCAGCGAGCAAGCCGACGGAAACAAGTGAGAGGTCGAGACGTGCGCGACAGCGGACTAGATCTCCGGACACCATCTCGACGCCGGCCTGGGCATTCCAGACTCGTTCCCTGGAATCCTCCTCCCACCACAGGCAGGTCACTTCCTTGGCGAGGTCGCGCCAGGCCAGCCCCAACGTCTCGCCCACGAGGTCTGCCAAGATAGCCAGGATCTCGTCCTGAAGCCTCGAAGTGATCCGCCTGACGTGGTCGTACTCTGGGCGGCAGATCGGCACCAGACCCGCCGCCAGCGCCGCGTCTCGCTTCTCCTGCGCGGCCTTGGTGCGGAAATCACCAGCTTCGACGATCGCCAGCGACTCCTCGCCACCAAGCAGCAGCGCGTGGACGAGCGAGCCTGTGTCCATCGCCTTTGTGGTCCGGCGCCGCTTCTCGCCGGGGATCCGCGGGTGCTCTGCCGCAGCGTGCTTCGGCGAAACGGTCAGGAGCGTGTGCAGGCAGCTCCTGGAGGCAGTTGGCACTTCGCCGAACGAATCGGCGTGATAATCGGCCGCCGGGACGTTGTGCAGCAGCGAGGCTTTGTCGGGCCAGTTCATCGCGAAGCTCCCTCTTCTCTGACGAGAGCATTCCTGAGTCGGTTTACCAGTGTTTGCACAAAATCTAGATCTTTTCTCGCGCCAGGATTCCGGTTTCCGATCTGGATCAACTCGCCCTTTATGACCGCCTCCAGTTGATCAGAATTCATGTCCTTGCTCAGCATCCCTTCGCCTCCCGCAAAACGCGAAGCACCGCCAGCGCCTCGCCGATTGTCCGATAGCCCAGCGCCTCGACCTCGCGCTGTAGCTGCTTCGTCTCGCGCACCATCTGGTCAACGACGTGGCGGTCGGGCAAGTTCATGCGCTTGCCCACCGCCTTGAGATAATTGCGCGTCTCCAGGGAGAGGACCAGCTTGACCTGCGGAGCCTCCCGCTTGCGCTCCTCGGACCTCTGCCGCGAGGGCGCGGCCATCTTCGCGGTCGGCTTGCCGTTCATCGCGCCGGCCTCCCCTCGAATTTCTCGCAGGTCTCGGCCGTCTTGATCTTGGAGGCGAAATCGGACTCGTCTAAGATGTCGAAGCCGCTCCAAATGTTCTTCATGCAGCCGAAGGAAAGGTCAGAGCCAGGAGTCCAACTAGAGTATCCCGGCGATCCGGGACTGAAGTTGAAATACCTGCACTCGTAACAGAACTTCGGGGCCTCTACCGGCTCGCTTGCCGCCATTGGTTTATCCTCCTGACCGCAAGCCTACGCCCGGCCTACGCGGAAGTCAAGCGCTTTTGGCGGATCTCGCGAAGGTTGTCGGTCGCTTCGCTAGGGCCGAGCTTGAGCGATTTACCGTAGAACTCGGCGGACTCGTGGCAGGCGTCGCAAACGACGAAGAGGCGATCTGGCCGCTTGCCGTCCAGCGTGTCGCGATCGTAAGCGGAGTGGTGGACCTGCAAGCAGCCGGCCTTGCCGCATGCCCAGCAGATTGCGGCCTCTTCGCGGATCTTTGCGAGACGGATGCCGCGCCAGAGGTCCGATTGCAAATAGGCGTCGTAGTCGTGGTACCCCATCGCCCGCAAAACGTTGAGGCGCTGCCGATAACTGCGCAGCGCCTCGGAGGACATGCGGGGCTTGGGCATGCTACCCCGCGAAGAAGTTGGGTAGTTTGCCCTTCTCGTCTGCGGTAAGCTTTGGCAGCTCCGCCAGCGGCTCGGGGGCTCCGCCTGACCCTGCGGGGTGCCGTCCGCGACCGAACCACTCTTCCCGCCGCTTCGTCGCGATCGCGTAGGCACCGAGACAGCCGACGATGAACTGAGCCAGCAGGAAGTCGGGCGTCTCGGCGAAGTTGTCCTCGCTGTACTTGTTGATCAGGGCGGACAGCTCGGTCTCGAAAGTTTGCGCTGCCATCGCTACTCCTTCGGCCCCGCGATCGGGATGCCGCCGTCCGGAGTGGTCTGCGATGCGGGCGGCTTCGGTCCCATCCCGTCGAGCTTCTCGCGGACCTTGCCTTTCAGGTAGACCATGAAGAGCGGGACCGCTCCCCGGTTGCCGTCGCTCTCGAGGTACTTCTGAAACTCCTCCTCGAGCTGCGCCTTGCTCTTGAGCCCCAGCAAGTAGCCCAGCTCTCCCGCGTCGGCGACGTCGGCGGGAGTGCCCAGCTCCAAGGTGAAGCCTCGCGGCTCTGCGGCCTTGCGGGGCGGCTTCGGCGTGGTGGTGTCGGCCATCGTCCTCTCCTTTATAGAATCCCCAGCGCGACCAAATACGCGCGGGCTTGGTCTTCGGTGAAGTCGAGCTTGCCCCGTTCCATCTCGGAAAGGGTGCTCTTGGGAATGTCCAGCTCGCGGGCCATCCGTCGCAGGGACTCCGGACCCCACGCCGCAATGCGCTCCGCCCGCATCACCCGCCCCGCGAAGAATTTCTCGGTGCACTCGCCGCACGTCTTGCACCGCCGCGTGGCGATGTAGTCGGCAAGGATGTGCGGGCCTCGGTAGCCGGCGGGAATCGCGGTGACGCTCAAGGGTAGACCCTCGCGTGCTTCACCGAGAACCCCGCCGGCAACTCGCCCAGCTTCTGGTCTAGTGCCGCAAGCGCGGTCTCAATCGTCTCCCCGTGCCCTTCGTATTCCTGGCGCGGGTAACCCTCTTCGTTGCTCAGCTCTGCGTCGAAACCGTCCACGACGTAGAGCAGTTTCAGCCGCTGGTGAAGCCCGAGCTGTTTGTCGAGGTTGGGGTACTTTGTCGCCATGATGCCTCCAGCATACGGGAAAAACCGGACAGGTTCAAGCGGGCGGACCGATGCCGAGCGCTTCCGCTACGTCGCGAACGTCGCCGAGCACGATCACCAGAAAGCCGGTGATCTTCGAATAGAGGACGCTGCACCCTGGCAGGCCGCTCGGGGTGACGTGAGAGATGAACTCTGGATCTACGAGGACGTCAAGCCCTCGGTCGCTCTTCAGGTAGACTTTTTTCATTTCGCACTACTCCTTTCTCGCCTTCTTCCATCGCACTTTGCTCGCCTTGCTGGTCGCCTCGCTGCGCTCTTGCGGGGTACGGGACGCAGCGAGGGCCTTGCCGCCGGCGCTGTGCATCCAGGCCGGCATTCCGGCCCGGGCGTGGACCTTCCGCAGCTCGTCGGGGTCGTATTGGTCGGTGCGATGCTGGCCGACGCTGAGGGCCAGGGCGAAGCTGTTGAGTGCCCACGAAGCGATCACGCCAGCGTGCTCGTACGTGCTTGGGATCGGCACGGTGCCAGCTTCCAGTCCAGCAGCCTGCGCCCGCGCCATAGTGATGACGAGCGCCTCGCAGTCGGCGAAGCCCTGGAGAACGGCGGCGTCCCGGTCGGGAAGCGCGGACAATGGGCCGTAACCGCACCGATCCTGCTCAGCGGTGCAGCCGTGGAGCTCGCAGGAACCGCAGAGCGCAGGTACCAGTTCTCCTCCTGTGCGCCGACCGGCCAGTGGCGAGGCATCGCATCCTGGACAGGAGCAGATCGGAATGCTCATCGTCCCGCTCCCGGTTCCGCCGTCGCCAAATCTTGGCAAACCCGCCACGCCTGACCGCACAAGCTTTCATCTTCCGCCGGTTCGTCGGTCGGCGCGGGCGCAAACGAGCACGCCATGTAGTAGCCCGCCGCCGGGTTGGTGAAAATGGGGTCGTTGGTCGGCCGGTCGTCTTCGACCCAGGCGCAGGCGTGGGCATCCTCCGGCGACTTACCCGTGACTTTGAACCGGCAGAGCGACCAAGCGGCGTCGCAGGCGCGGACGGCTTGGCGCTCGGCTGCTCGGACGACTTTCCCTCGAGCTCCGATCTGCGCTAGGTTCGTGCCTACCAGAACCAGCAGGGAGGCCGCCAGGGCGCCCCGAAGGCTCCTGCGCAGCCGGCGGTCGTACCGTGCTGACTCCTCGGCCTCTTGCTCGGCGCGCAGCCGCATCTCGCGTTCCGCGTCGATCGTCCCTTCCATCGCCTCGCGATCGGCGGCCCAGTCTTCGTAGCCGTAGGTGCTCATGGTTTGATCTCCTTGGAGAAAGTGTTCGACCAGGGGAAGGCGGTGTCTGGTGACTTGCGCTGGATGCGATATTCGCGCATCCCATCCGGAACCCCGAACCGCAACCGCGGGTTCTCCATCTCCCAGATGCCGTAGGGCTGGGCGGCGATGCGCCAACGTATTTGACTCTCGATGGCGTCCGCCAAGGCTAAGCGGCGCTCTTTATTGAGCCACGTGTGACGGCCCTTCTGCCAACTCTGCTCCTCGTGAAGCTCAATCATGCTGAGCCCGCCGAAACCCTGCTCGGCCCTCGTGCGCTCGCGGCGCTGTGAAAGCGTCACGGCGTCACCTCGTTTCCGTGTCGTCGAGTTGGTTGAAATGCGTGCCGTTGAAGACTGCGACCTCTTCCGGGGCGCGCTTGAGAAGTAGTGGGTGTAACTCGCGAGCCCTACGGTAGGCAGCGAACTCGCCAACCGCCAAGACGTGTTCGGTTAGGATCGTTCCGTCTTCCGCAGCCCAAACTACCGTGTATTCGTTGTCCATTTTTGTCTCCTTACCGAGCAGAAGCGCTCGAAACGGAGCCGGAAAGTTCCCTCCGGCCCTGCCTCCAGCTCTCCAGCTCGTCAGAGTTGAATCCGGCGCGGTTCGCCACCTCCCGACATGTCGAAACCGTTCTGAGCAGCTTGCTTTGCCCACTGGTCGTACTCGTCGGGGCGGAACTCCAGCCAGTGGACGCGCACCCAATCCTGGCCGTTGGCATCCCGGGAGAGTTGCAGGCGGTACCCCAGGCCCTTGAGCGCCCGATAGACGACGGGCTCGGGCTGTTTGATGTCGAGCCACATGATGCCGGCCAGGGCGGTATACTTGATCGCGTCCACGATCCCAGAGATAACACCGCACTGCTCGGGCGTGATCTCCCCCTCGTTCATCACGCCGAAATCCCTGCGGTGCCAGCGGGCCAGTTTGTACGCGTCTTCGGCGGTCGTGAGCCTGGAAAGGTCGGGCTTAAGGCGAAATTGCACGGTGCTGCGGTCGCTGTCGGACATGTAGGTTCTCCCGTAAGTCGAGCATGAGCGCTCGCGGCGAAGTCGGGCAAGGCGCCCGACCCTACCGTGAAAGCTCAGACCTGGCTGGCGGGCTGGAAGCTCCAGCCGGTGAGGCCGTGCGCTTCGTACTCGGCGATCACCTCGGCCGCGTGGTGCTCGCATTGCGGCGAGATCCGCCGGCCTTCCGACATGAGGTAGCCGGTCGCGCGGTGCTCGGTGCGGTAGCCCTGGTTGTCGATGCAGTTGCCGGAGACGGCGGGCGCCGGCTCGTCCAAGTGCGTCCTTCCATCCAGGCCTTGCAGAAGAGCGGCGGCCGGGTTGAGCGTCGCGAAGTCGGCGGATTCGATGTCCTGGTGCGTTTCGTGATTCATGTCGTTCCTCCCGGTTCGGCCCGGGCTTCACTGCCCTCGACCGTGAAACCATCATAGGCGCACCTGCGCGCATTGTCCAGTGGTTTTCGGACAATCCGGGGCGAATTTCTTATAAGTCGTTGATTCCAAAGCGATTTTTCTTGATGCGCCAACCCTGCAAGCGGACGCCGAGATGGGCGGGTTGTTACCAAAGGTAACAGGACTTGACCGGCGTCTTGGCTGGTGGCATGCTCGGTAGGTCGGCGCGGAGTGGTATCGAGGTTCGCGTTGTACCAACCTCAGCAAGTGGGCCGGGAGATCCCGGGCGCCGACGTTCCAGGGGAGGCCGATGGACGGACCCGACCAGCTTGTCGTCTGCGAGTGCGGACATCCCTTCTTGGCAGTGGCGCAAATGATCTGCGTCGAGCTGTTCGGGAGCTGCCCAGAGTGTGGCAGTTGGGATAACCTGCCCTTCATCGACGACCCGAGCGTCATCCTGCCAGACCCTCCCTTCTGACAAGTACCAGACCGGACCCCGCCCGCAGTGGAGCCGGTTGGACCGCGAGCAGGTTCGGGCTCCTCCAGTGAACGGGGGACGACAGGACCGATAGGACGATGCGGGCACGTAGCCTGAGGACGGAGCTGGTAGGCGCGCGGCGGCGTTGGTTCTAAGCCGTGTGGCAGCTTCACACCGCGGGCTCTAGGCTTCCGGGTTGCCAGGTGGGCGGCGTCGGAGCCTTCAGGGGAGGTCAGGCAGCGGATGCCCACGCAGGGGCGCCCACTCGCCCCGTTAGCCGCCGGCTACTGAGTACCTGGTCTCCTCTGAGGGCTTCTTCCGGAAGCGCGGCGAGGGGCAGGCGGAGGCATCCGACCGGCCGGGAGCGCCGTCCCACCAACCCGAGGTGCAATCCCTCGAGAACCTGCCCGGCGAGACTCCCTGACTCGAAGCCTCAGCGACTCGGCCCAGCTCCCGTGATGCGCGGGAGGCACCCCCACAAGGGGAGGATCGAAGGGCACGACGTCTGGACCGACGCTGAGACTTGGGGTTAGGGGGCTCCCTGCGCCCTCATCTCCCCGCAGCAAGGCCCGCCAACAACCCTCCAGAACCGGCCCCGCACCGACCGCGCCACGGTCGCCCGACAGACCGCCTCCTGCCCAGCAGACCCGCCCCAGATACCGACGTCCCCGTACAGAGCCGATAGGCGAGCCTCCAACTACCCAGGTAGGACTACTAGAAGCTCAGTCAATCATTGACGCCGACAAGTAATCGTCCTGCGATACTGTCGTGTCGCGATACATCCTCCGACGCCTCTGTTATCCACAGCTTTTCCACAGCCGGCCGACAACCGCCCGACCATGTAAGGAAGACACGTCGCGGTGTAAGGTTGACGCGACGGTATGGGAATGGGTGTTATGTTAAGACGTAAGTCTCTGCAAAAGGAACAACTTACGAGGCAACCACCGGGCAGGACGTACACCATGCCACCTCCCCCGTCGAAGCACCCCTGCCACCCACCCACCCCTCGGCACCATCCCCAGTTCGGCGTAGGGGGGGGTGTCCCGGCAGGCCCCGGCCCCTGTAGCGGCGGATCTGGTCCCTCCAAAATGCGAGAAGACAGGGCTCTTCATGAAGAGTTGGCTAAAGTAGGGCAAGCAGTGTGTCGCTGTCGGGCTGACTTGGAGTAGGATGGCGGGCATGGTGATCGACTGCCGTAACCCGCCGGGTGAGCTGAAGAAAAAGGGGCGCATCTTCGCTCGCTGGTTCATCTTCGGCCAGTCCGTAGATGCCGTGGATATCTCGGACGGCGAGGAGGACGTGCTTCAGCATCTGCCGCGCGAGAAGGCCGCCGAGGTGCTGGCCCTCCGTGAAGCCTTCGTCGACGGCCTGGAAAAGATCCTGCAGTTGGCGGAGTGATGCAACCGGAGTAGGATCTTCGCGAGGAGGTGATCGATGGCGGACGACGGGCGATTCGACATATACCCGAGCAAAGACCAACGTGCGGTAGGGAGGGGTCCGTACGTGCCAGCCACCGCGTCCCCCACGGGTACGGTCACCCTCCAGTACTACCGCGGGCGGGATGACACCCATGACGCGGCTTTCCTGCGGTCGCTGGGGATCGCGCCGTGACGTTCAAGGAGGAGATGGCCCACCTGGAAGGCCGCGTGGTTCGGCTCTCGAAGGAGCGCAGCCGCGAGTTGATGGCGGCTGCCGCGGCGCAGTCCGGTGGTATCCTCATCCCAGACGATCGTCAACCTCTACCGCAAGGAGACCGCCCCATGCAGACGCCTCACGAAGCCGCCGTCGACCGCCTGAAGACGCTGATCCGCGCCAATCACCCCGAGCTCGAGCAGGTTCTGGCCCTCGTCGGCCACTACCCGGTGGCGGTGCAGGTCGCCTGCGAGGCCGCCATCAAGCGCGGGGACGATCCGGCCATCCTGCTCCCGGTCAAGGCCGTGGCCGACCAGCAGGCCGTCGAGATCCAGGAGCTGCTCGACGCCCTGACGACGGCGCTGCCGATCCGGACGGACCTCCAGCGCGCGGCCGAGCCCTCCCTTGCCGACCGGCAGGCGGCCCCGCAGTCGCCGTTCCTCCCGGGGACCTCGGATGACGCCGCCTGGCTCGAGACCCAGCGCCGCGCCGGCTGGATCGACCCGAACCGCCGCATCTTCGGGACCGCGGCCGACCCGCTCGACCCCACCCAGCCGGCCGGCCCGGTGTCGCCGACGCTGCCGAAGCACCCCGGCGACCCGGACCCGAACCTGCCGGACGGCTCGCCGGCCTTCCTCGTCGAGGACCGCGGTACCCCTTTCACCCACAGCGGTTCCGTCCCGGACCCGCAGAGCGGGCGGTCGGGGCTCGACACGAGCCAGGCGGCGGCTCCGTTCGTCGACCCGGCGCTCCCGGTGGTGCCGCTGCGCAAGGGAGAGCCGTTGCCCGGCGGCATCCCCGTCTTCGGAGTCGAGGCGGAAACCGCCGTCATGGCCGCCAAGGCCGCGCACCCGGCGCTCTTCCCGCACGAGGTCGCCGTCGGTTCCGAGCCGCTTGGCGTCGGCAACCTGGACGAGGCCCTGGCGGCGGAACGTGCCACCGGCGGCACCGCCATCGACCCGACCGACAAGCCCGCGACCGAGGCGGCCGACCCGACCCCCGCCTGGTGGGAGTCCTCCTCGCCCGGAGAGCCCGAGACGGCGCCCATGGTGCCGCACACCATCACCTCGTAGGTGAGTGTCTCGCCCCGGGGCGTCCTCCCCGGGGCTCTTCTTCAGCCCTCCCGCATCATCTTCGCCAGCCGCACCGCGCGGTCGCCGACCTGCTCGGCCCACTTCGAGGACAGCATGTGCGCCGCGGCTTCCTCGTAATTCCCGTGATCGAGGCTGTCCAGCGTGGCCACGAACCCCATCAGCCCGCCCACCCCGAGGTTGAAGGCCATGTTGAGCAACACCCGCTGCCGGGCGTCGCTGAGGTTCCTCCACCACGGCAGACGCCGGTCGAGCTCGATGGCTTTCTCCTCGATCGACTCAGCGAGCATGAACCGGCTCGCCGCCTGCGAGATCCGCCCGCCGGCGCGCGCGTCGATGAGCTGGCCCACGCCGATCGTCCAGTACCCGCGGCTGTCCTGGTAGGCGTGGAGCACTTCGCCCTCGTCTCCCACCAGCTCTTCCTTCAGCTTCTCGATGTCCATTTCGGCCTCCTTGGTTGATGTGTGCTTCGATTCTACGCCTACTTGACGGGCATAGCGTCATTGAGGGATAGTGACGGCATGAGCAATCCTGAATACAAATCAGAGTGGGTAGAAGCCAAAAAGTCGACCCCGTCTCGCAAGCCCTTTTCTGACGAGGAGCTGCAGGTGCTTCGAGTGCGATTCGATTCGTCGCACACGACCATTGCAGCAGAGCTTGCGGTTGTCATCTGGACCCTCCTCGACATGCTCGAAGAGCAGCGCGGGTGGAAGCCGTGAGCCGCGCCGAGATCTTGGCGGTGGCGCGCATGCTCTGCGGCGACACCCGGGACGAGGTCCCCGAGGCTGTGCGCGTTACCCGCTGTCCGCGTTGCCAGGTGATCGTCTTCACCGACGAGCTGCCGGCCGGGAACGATACGCACCGGTGCGGAGGTGCAGTGTGAAAAGCGTCGCTCCCTTCTCCGAGCCGGTGGACGGCGCGAAGCCGGCGCCGTCGTCGGACCCGATCGCGCTGCTCAACTTCGCCCTCCAGAACTGCAAGTCGGCGGTGCACCTGGTCGACTTCGCGAAGATGACGTCCTTGTCCGTCTTCCCGCCGGGCGCGGAAGTCGACGGCCACTGCCTGGTGGAGATCAGCATGCCGGCCGACGTGGCGCGCAACATCGCCGGCCCGCCCGAGCTCCAGGACGCCTACGTGCTGATCCACATCGAGCGGCGCGCCGTCGACGAGATGGACGAGCCGCGGCCGGCGCTGATCCTGCCGCCGCACCTCCGGAGGTCGTTTTGAGATACGAGTGGAAAAATCCTGAGGGGCGGACCTTCTACGTGGAAGGAAATGCCGTCGAAGTCACCGAGACTACCGCTGGCCCCGACGATCTCGAGGCGCACAAGGAGCTGTTGCGCGTCGAAGCGGATCGCCAGCGGCTGGTTCAAGAGATCGAGCAGTTGAAGCTCGCGCTGGCTCGCAGCGAGGATGGCGAGCACGCCTTCGGCTGGAGCGCGTCTTTCCGAGATGGTGAAAACGTCCGCGTAGATCTCATCTACCCGCGCATCCAGCCGGCAAAGGCCGTGATCGTTGGCCTGGAGGACGTTCGCGCGGCCGACGAGATTCTGGTCCGCTACGATTTCGACCGTGACGGATGGTCGATTTCTCAGCCTTCAGTGTCGCAATGGGCTGCTGACGATGAGGTTTGTGACCCTCAGTGGAAAGAGGTAGCTTTTGTCCGCGCGTGGGCGCAGGACGAGAACAAATGAGCTTCAATAGCAACGAGTGCGTGAACGAGGCCGGCGTCCGCCGGAAGCTCGAGACGACTCTCCGCCACCTCGAGAAGCTGAACACGCGCGCGCGGTTCGCGGCGTCCTACTGGGCGACGAAGCGGCCGGAGGAGTCGCGGCTCAACACCCTGCGATCCGAGGGGTACGACCGGGCCATCGGGGCGCTACGAAATTTCATCGACACCCGCCTATGATCGCCGCCCTCTACGTCCTTCCCGACGGTCCCTACTCCGGTCGCGAGGATGTCGACCTTTGGCCCGAGTTCCGCGACGCTCGCCTCTACGCCGGCCCGCATGCTGTGGTCGCGCACCCGCCCTGCGAGCGCTGGGGCCGCTATTGGGGCGGCGGCCCGATGCTGCACGGCACACCCCGGCAGAAGGTGCTTGGCGACGATGGCGGGTGCTTCGCTGCCGCGCTCTCGGCCGTCCGGCGCTTCGGCGGCGTCCTGGAGCACCCGGAAGCATCCGCGGCGTGGCGCTGGTTCGGGCTCGTGCCGCCGCCGAAGCCTGGCGGCTGGTTCCCGGCGGACCTGCTTGGCGGCTGGACGTGCTGCGTCGAACAGGGGCACTACGGGCACGCCGTCCGAAAGGCCACCTGGCTCTACGCGTTCGGTATCCCTGGCTCTGAGCTTCCCGCACTGAGCTGGGGCCCAGCCGAAAGCCCCGACCGCGTGCGTCTCGACCTGGGGTTCCACTCCCGCGAGGAGCGCATCGCAGCCGGCCGCGCGGGCCGGGATCAATCTTTCCGCCGACTGGGCAAGCGGGCGCGCACCATCACCCCCGAGCCCTTCGCTGACCTCCTCCTCGGTATTGCAGCCCTCGCCGGTTGACGGGCGCGCCATTCTGGCGCTACCCTCTCTGCATGCCCTGGACTGTACGCCCCGAGGGGACGAAGGCAAATCTGCACTGGCAGCCGGACGATCCCGAAGGGGAGCCGGCCTGGTCAGGGTGGGTCGAGCTGTTCCGCGGAGCGCCGAGCTGGGAGGACGCACCCGAGCTGTTTCACGGCTTGAAGGCTCTCCAGAACGCCGCGCTGCACCAGCACTTCCTCTCCGCCTGGACCTGGGACCTGCCCGACGTCTGGGAGGGCCACCAGAACAGCGGCGACGGCCGGAAGTACCTGCTGCTCCACGGCGGCCGGCTTGCCTGGTCGCTCGTCCTCCGCTTCAGCCCCCACGCGCCGACGTTCGCCTTCCGCGAGCTCGCCCGCGGCTTCAACGCCAAACCGATGGAACGCGCGCCGGTCAAGGCGCCGAAAGGATCGACATGGAAGGCAAAGGCCCGAACGCCGTCCCCAAGCCCCTCTCCTTGAACAAGGGCAGCGTGCCCGCTCCGCCGAAGTCGCCCCCGGAGGCGGCCAAGGACGGCTGGAACTCCCTGAAGATCGGGCGGTAAGAGCGCCATGGCCGCGAATCCAATGGCGAGCAGGAGCGCGGCCCTGGCCGGCGCCGCGCAGGCGATGAACAAGCCCAAGGTGCCCGGCGGCGACTTCCGCCAGAACCTCGCCGGCGCGACCGGCGGAACGATCAAGGGCGCCAACGGCGGCACCCAGCAGCTCGGCCCGAACGCGATGAAGCGGATCGCGGCCTCGGGACCGCCACCCGGTACGCCGTCCATGCCGGCGCCGCAGGTGCGCACCCCTCCGATCATGGACCCTTCCCAGAAGCCTTCGCTTCCGGGCTTCGGGGCCTCGCCGGGGATGACTCCCTACATGCCGCCCGGCGGCGCGGGCTCCGGCTCTGTGGCTCCCGGGACACCTGGCGACGCCGCAGCGAAGCTCAGCCAATTCGGCGCGGGCGGCATGTCCGCTGCCCAGCCAGGCCCGGGCATCGTCCCCAATCTTCCCGGCGCGCCGCCCGACATCAACGGCAGCAGCTCCGCCGACCCGAGCGCCTCCCTGATTTCCCGCCTCAACAACGGGATGATGCAGACCAACGCGGCCGGTCAGCCGCCGGAGACCTTCCAGGCCAAGCCGCTGCCCGGCTTCGCTTCGCCTCCTGGTGGTGAGCCGTTCGGTGGTTCCGACCCTGGCTTCAGCACCCTTCCGGCGATGGCGAACGTCCATCCCGGGAGCCCTGGCGGCTCGCCGGGGATGATGGGCGGCGCGATGCCTCCCCCTGCTCCGTTCGGCAAGGAGCCCATGCCCGCTCCGGCTCCCGGCGGCCAGTTCGGCCCCGCCGGCGTCCGCCCGCCGATGAACACCAAGCCGCTGCCCGGTCTGCCGGCGCCAGGACCTGGCGATATCTGGGGCAAGATCGCCGGAGGCGCTTCTGGCGGTGGCGCAGCCGGTCCCAAAGCGCCGCGGAACCAGATGGCGAGCTACTGATGCCGCGGAAGGTCGTCATGCCGGCCCACCTGGAGGCTTTCCTCGTCGCCCTGGAGGCTCAGGACCCGCGGGAAACCGACCGACTCGCCGCGCTCGACGCGGCGGAGAAGGCCGGCGGCATGCAGATCTCCCTCACTGATGCGCAGAAGCGCTATCCCGACTTCAAAAAGCGTTACGGCCGGTGGGAGGAGCGCCTGCGGCTCGCCATGCAGGATGCCCAGATCGGCCGCGTGATGGCCGGCAAGTCCTCCGCCACGCCGCTGATCGCCGCCCTCGAGATGAACCGCGCCGCCGACACCACCGGAGGCAACGGGCGTTCCGACGGGAGGCCCGCGCTCGGCCGGCACCACGCCGGCCGCAAGGCCGACTACAGCCGGTGGTGAGCCGGTGGACTACGCCGACCTTCCTGCCAGCCCTGACGACCCTCGCTACTTCCGACGCATCAAGAACGTCACCTCCTTGCTGAAGGCGAAGCAGGATCGCCTCGTCGAGGAGGGGATGCTGATGGACCGCTTCACGGCGGAGGACGACTTCTACTGGTTCCTCCTGCGGTTCACCAGCTTCGCCGATCCCGCCATCCGCAACCCGAGCGCCAAGGGCTTCCGAATCACCGAGCGCGGCCACCCGCTGCGCGGCAAGCTCTGGATTGAGCACCCGTTCATGTTCTGGTACGCCCGCGAGCTTCAGCGGATCATCGCCGAGCCGCCAGACGGCCCGGTGTGGATCTGCATGCACCGGATCGCCTACAAGTCGACGTTGATGCAGCTCTTCATTCCCTGGCTGCACACCCGCGACGAGACCGAGACGTGCGCGCTCTGGACGCACTCCGTCGACAAGATCGGCAGCAACATGGGCCGCGTCGTGCTCGACCTGGCGCAGAGCCCTTTGATGGTCGCTCACTGGCCCCAATTCGAGATGCGCGAGGCAAAGAACCTCGGCTACATGCTGGACCGGCCGCCCGGCCCGCGCGACCAGAGCTTCTCCGTCTACTCCATCGTCGGCTCGATCGAGTCCATTCACCCCAACTGGTTTTTCCTCGACGACGTTGTAACCCAGGCGCTGCGCGGCAACGTCGAGCAGATCGCCAAGATTTCCCAGCGTGTCTCGGCGATCGCCGCGGCGATGCCGCCGGACGCCGCCATGGTCTGCGCGAACACGCCGTGGGACGAGAGCGACCCGCTGATGACTCGGGCGAAGGATGGCTGGTTCGGACGCATCATTGAGCAGTGGGCGACCGAGGGCGGCCGGGTGCTGGAGAAGATCGGCGGCGAGATGGTAGAAGTCGGGCCGGCGTTCACCCGCCGCGGCAGCGCCAACCTGCACACCCAGAGCTATTTCGAGGGCCAGCGCGTCAAGATCAACGACGATTCGATCTTCTACCCGCAATTCGAGGGAAAATTCTTCAAGTCGCCGACGGTCCTCTTCGACTGGAACACGGTGCGCGTCTACGAGGAGGACCCTCTCGTCCTGGCGAAGGCGTCCCCGTTCATTCACATCATCGTCGACGGCGCTGGCGGCGGAAAGGGAGCCGACTTCTGCGCGATCCGCGTCATGACCTGGACCGCGAACGACGCTTTCGCCAACCTCGACCTCATCCGCGAGCGCATCGGCCAGACGTTCGCCCTCCAGCTCCTCCTCGGCCGCGACGAGACGGATGCGAGCTCGGAGTGGATTCCGGCGACCTACCCGCGGTACGGCAAGGTGGGGATCGTCGAGTACTGGATGGCCGTGGACCCGCAGCTCGTGGTGTGGTTCGACGACAACACCGCGGCCGGCTGGGCGGCGGCGTTCGCCGAGCACAAGCGCCTGCGCCGCATTCGCTTCGGCGGCGACGGTCCCCTGGTGCGGAAGTGGCCCGAGGTCCACATGAACCGCCGCGAGGGCGCCAGCACGAAAGAATGGCTGATCCGCGGCCTCGAGAGGTGGTACGCTCAAGGTCGCATTGCGTATCCGAAGCTGGTGAGCGCGGGCGGTAAGGGCTTCGGCCACGGCTCGCGGTTCGGTCTGACCGGGAGCTCCGACGACCGCGATACCGGCGACCAGTTCAAAAGCGACGAGTTCTCGCGGATGGATCTCGGCAAGCTGCCGCCGTTCGACGACATGCTCGACACCGAACGCGTCCCGACCATGGAGAAGGTGATGACCCAGATGCGACGGCCAGCGCCAGGTGGCGGCTACACCTTCGGCGAGAAGACCTTCCCGGCGCCGACCATTCAGAACCCGTGGGGCTTCCCGCGCACCTGGTTCAAACAGGATCGTCGCGAGGAACAGAAAGCGGGCTGGCTCTCTTGGTGAGGAGAAAAAACGGTGAGCTTTAAACTGACTGACGCAGAGCGGAAACTATTTCACTGCCTGCTCGAGCGTAAGTCCTCTGGTTGCCTGGAATTTGTCGGGCTACGCGATCGTGATGGCTACGGGATATTCTTTCTCCGCCGCAGCGGAAAACGGATTAAGGTCAGGGCTCATCGTGTCGCGTTTGTCGACTCGGGAGGCTGTTTTTCTGCCGGAAAAAACGAAATTTTGCATTCTTGCGATAATCCCTCTTGCTGCGATGTCAATCACTTGTCCTCCGGCAGCTCGCTTGACAATCATCGCGACATGGCCCGGAGGAACCGAGGGACCAAGGCACCCGAGCGGCCTCTTGGAATCCGTTTCCATTTCAACCGTTGGGAAGCGCAGGTCAAGATCGCCGGACGCTCTGTTTACTTGGGCCGATTCACATTTTGGCAAGAAGCGGCTGCCCTGGCCGCTTTCCGCAGAAACGAGGCTCTCTTCGCATGATCAATTCGCCCAACGACTTCGGCGGGCCGCCCGCCGGCGACGAACCGGAGGGCTCGCAGCCTCCGGTCGCGAAGGGCTTGACCGACCAGGACGTGCTTCGGCGCTACAAGCGCTCCATGGCCGACGCGCAGAGCGAGCACAAGCGCGTGGTGAGCGAGATCGAGGATCTCTTTTCCGCGTACGGCCTGAATTCCTTCAAGCGCGGCGACTTCGCCGACATGAAGGAGACCTGGAAGGACAATCCGCCCGAGATCGGCATCCTCCTCTCGGCCGTGAACACGTTCTGGGGCTCGCTGATCGCCTCCCGCCGCGAGCCGGCGTTTCCTGGCTTCGACATGGGGACTGCCGACGCCGTCCTGGGCGAGGCGTTGACCCAGCTCATCAAAGCGGGGCGCCGCTGGGCGAGCTCGGACGACGTCGACGAGGACGTCGTGCTCGACGCCATCCTCTGCGGGTACGGTTTCGCTCGCCAGTCGCTCGAGACCGAGACCCGGCCGCCCTTCCACCCGGACGAGGAGTACGTCAGCG
Organism: uncultured Caulobacter sp.; assembly: GCA_964658605.1. GTDB lineage: Bacteria > Pseudomonadota > Alphaproteobacteria > Caulobacterales > Caulobacteraceae > JASLDZ01. The sequence goes on from CAZZZR010000002.1 coordinate 26,869, forward strand.
CCGATCGCGTGTGGTGGGACCCGGGCGGCCACGGGAAGAACTGCGCCGACGCCCAGGAATGGATCGTCCGCGACTTCTACAGCCTCGACGAGGCCGAGGCGCGCTTCCCCGAGCAGCGGGACCTCTTCGCGGGGCTCCGACTGGCCCTCGGCGGCGACAGCGGCGCGGCCGGCAACGCCGCGCGCGACGGCGTCCAGCAGATGGGCGGGAAAAACATCCAGGTCAGCATCAACGCGATCGACGGCCGGGAGTCCTCCAGCGGCGCGACGCCGCGGCGGCTGCGCGAGGTGCCCGTCGACGATTTCCAGTTCAAGGTGTGGGAACAGATGGTCGGCTGGTACGCCCCCGACGAGGAGAGCGGGAAGTCCCGCTGGCACGAGGCGCGCCAGGCGGACTTCCAAGCAGGCCTCGAGGCGATGCAAGCCGAAACCGAGACGTCCGGCCAGCCCTTCGATCCGCCGCAGGTCAACGAGTACCCCTCCGCCACCTGGTACCGCGCGCGCATCCTCGCCAGCACCGCCGCCGGCGAGCCGAAGGTGATCCAATCCGCCGAGCCGATCGACGGCAACCAGCGCCTGGTGCGCCCGATGACCGGCTACAAGGAGCGGTACAACCCGGAGGGCTCGGAGGACACGCTCCGGACCCGCTATTTCGGATTCGGCCGCGTGCTCGTGGGTCTCCAGCGCCTTTTCTCGGTGGCGATGCGGCTCTACATCGAGCAGGAAGCTCGTCGGAATCGAGATGGGTGGGACGTCGAGCGCAGCGCCTTCGGAGGCGACGAAAACGCGATGCAGACGTTCATCAACTCGCGCCGCATTCCGGGCTCGGTGAACATCATCCCCGACGGCGCCTACGAGAAGCTCCACAAGAGGGACGAGCAGCCGAAATCGAACACCTCCGAGATCCAGGGCATGTTCTCGTTCCTCGCCAACGACCTCGTGAGCTACTCGCTCGGCGTTTCGGACGTTTCCCGTGGAACGTTCACCGAAGACCGGTCGGCGAAGTGGGTGTCGGCGCTCAACCAGTCGAGCCTCCAGATGCAGCAGATGTTCACCCAGTCGTTCACCTCCTACCTCGAGGAGGGGGCCGTCACCCAGGCGCGGTTGATGCTCCTCCATCTGGACCCTGAAGACCTGGACCGCCTGCTGGGAGACCAGCCGCTGCGCAAGGGGATCACCGGCCAGGTGGGCCAGGACGGCAAGACGCTCGAGCCCATCATGGTCGACGACGAGACGACGCCCGGCCAGCAGGTTCCGATGACGATGGGTCGGTACCTCAAAGAGAACATGCGCGAGGTGATGGACAATGACGTTGCCTTTGGCCTGCGGCCGAGCGCGGCGACGGAGCGTATCGCCAATGCGCAACTTATGCTGCAGCACGGCATCTACAAGGATATCGCCGACCTTTTGAGCGACATTCCCGAGGCGAAAGAGATTCTGGCGCCGGTGGTGCTCCGCGCGAGCTTCGCCGAGGGCTCCGACTACGCCGACGTGGCCGACAAGCTCGAGGCGCTGATTCAGCAGAAGCAGGAGGAGCGTGCGCAGCAACAGGCGGAGCAGAGTGACCAGGGCTGGCTCGGCGTCATCCAGCAGATGGCCCAGAGCGACCCTCAGCACGCGCAACAGCTCCTCCAGCAGGCCCAGCAGGCGCTCGGCGGCGGCCAGGGCCAGCCGGGAGACTCGCAGGGTGCCCAGAATGGCCAGCCAGGCGCTTCCGCCGGCCGCCAGCCGTCAATGCAGATCAACTTCAAGGACTTGACCGACGCCGAGCGCGCGCAGATGCTCGCGAAGGTCCAAATCCAGGCCGATCCGACCCCGCCGCCGATGCCGATGCCCGGGATGCAGCCCGGAACTCCGCCGGCGCCCCAGATGCCCATGCAACCCCCTCCAGGAGGACCGACGCAATGAGCGCAGACCTGATTTCCATGGACAGCGCCCTCGAGGGCGCCGATTCCGCCCCGGACACCGGCACCGACAGCGCCGGGGGCGACTACGGGCTCTCCGGGCTGGAGCAGGCCCTCGACAGCACGTCGACGGGCGAACAAGGCGGCGGCCAGCCGTCCGCGCCGCCGCCGCCAAGCTCCGCGCCCTCCGGGTACCAGCGTGCCGACTTCACCGGCCGCCGCGGGAGCTACCAGCAGGCGCAGGGCTCGTGGAAGAGCCGCCAGATGCAGCGGCAGCAACAGCTGGAGAGCGCCCGCCTGGAGCGCGAGGGCTTCAAAGAGCAGATGTCGCAGATTGCGGATCTGATGAAGCAGACCGTGGCGCTCACCCAGAAGCCCGGCGAGCAGGAGCCGCCGCCGGACCCCTTCACCGACTGGGCCGGGTTTCAGGCGTGGCAGGCGAAGCAGCAGGACGCCCTCCTCGACGCCAAGCTGAAGCCCGTCATCGAGTACTACAAGCAGACCCGCGAGCGCGACGAGCAGGTCGCGCAGCAGCAGTACCACTCCCAGCAACAGCAAGAGCAGATCACCCACACGACCAGTGCGCTCCAGGAGGCCCACGCGTCCTACGCCCGCGACTACCCGGAGCTCGCCCACGGCGCCGAGGAGCGGATCACCTTCGGCCTCGAGGCGCTGACGAACGTCCTGTCGAACGGGCTCGGGTGGACGGAGCAGGGCGCGCAGCTCGCCGGCACGATCACGCTCTCGATCGCCAAGTACGCGGCGGCCGGCGGCGAGAACCCCGCCGCGGCGGTCGACGCCTTCTACACGAACCTGACCCAGGAAATCGGGGAGAGCATCCGGAGCCACTACGCCGCGCTCGGGTACGACCTGCCGGAGATCATGCCGGCGGCGCCGGGCGGGTATCAGGAGCAGGGCGGTGGGTACCAGCAGCCGATGTACCAGCAGCCGCAAGTCGACCCGGCCGCGCGGGAGAATGCCCGGCTTCAGGCCGTCCGCCAGCGCTCGCAAGGCGTCGCCTCGCCGCGCCCGCGCCAGCCCGCCCGCGGCAACTACGCGCAGCCCGGCAGCCGCGCCCATGCTCTCGCGAACGACTACCGTCGCGCCGGCCGTGACGTCGACTGGAACCAGGTCACGCGAGTGGCAAAGGAGGAGGCGGGAGGCAACTTCGCGCTCGCCCAGAAGATCATCCAGGCCATCCCGCGGGAAGCCTGAAAAAACTAGGGCCCGCCGGTGAGGGCGGGCCAGGGGAAAGGACAGGTGCCATCCGGGCGGGGCGGCACGAAGATCCTACCAGCACCTCCTTCCCCTGGTCAAATCCCCAACCGCGGCGCCGCCGACAAGGCGCGCACCGTGAATCTGTGACGCGCCCCGCAGTCTGGCGAGGACGCGGACGGCCGCCAGGTACAACCGCCGTTCGGGTAACGATTCTTTGGCAACTGCAACACCGAGCCCCTGAGCGCCAGGGGTGTGCCGCGGAACGGGGAGTAATCGACTCCTCCTCTCTTCGGAGGGGATCACGGGCGACGTCGCGGTCGTATGTGAATCAGGCGTAAGCAGCACCCATCGGTGGCAAACAGGCCGGACGTCACGAACCCGGTGCCAAGGAGAGAAGATTCACGAGAGGACGCCCGTGTGCCCGGACGATGCGGTAGAATGGCGGGTACCGGGAGAGGCTGGGCCTCGACAATCTGGCGCTCGCGGTAGACAGGGGTTAAGCCGCCCGTCCGTGCGACGCACGTAGCGGTGGGAGTCGAGAGCGCCCACCGTAGGCATTTTTGAAGCGGGTACGGCCAGAGCGCCGGTGCGCTTGGAGGGCTCATATCCCTCCCCGAGCTGGGTTCGACTCCCAGGCCCGCCACCAACCTTCTCCGCTTGACACTTCGGCCATTCTGGCACTACCCTTTCTTCAAGCACATCGCTTTCCGGCTCGCCTGAGGCTCCGCAACCCCGCGCGGAGCTGTATCACGCAGGCGACGCCGAGGGTAGCCGGGCCTGGACTTCCTGGTGTGGGGAAACCACGAGGGGCGCACAGCGCTCCCGCAGGAGGCCCAAGATGCCCACCGCAGTCTACCCGGGCGGATATCTCGATCAGAAACGGTGGAGTCCGACCGTAACGCTCTTCACGGAGAGCCAGACCGTCGTCGCGCACCTGATCGGCACCGACGACAACGCCGTGATCCACGCGGACATGAAGCAGATCGAGGCCGACGTCCGCGGCTCTCAGACCGAGTTCAAGTACGGCGACCGCTTCCGCGGCTCGCAGCTTGGCCCCAAGCCGCTCGGCACCACGAAGTTCGGCTCGGAGACCGGCCAGCGCCCGCTCTACAAGCAGACGCTGAACCTCCTCCCGCAGGAGCTGGCGACCGCCGGTTTCTTCGCGCTGTGGAGCGGCCAGCAGTACACCGACGTGCCGATCGACCGGCACGACCTCCGCGCCGCCGGCGCCGAGGCCGCAGAGATCTACTCGCGCTCGATGTACTACCACCTGGCGGGGATCACCGCCTACAACACGCCGGCGTACAACTCCAACTGGTCGAGCCCCCCGATGGGGAACCTCGTCCGCGAGCTCGACGCCAGCCACCGGTACTTCTGCAACGGCAACACGACCGACGCGGGCGTGGCGGCGGACGGCTCGGCGAACCTCACCATGGAGTTCCTCGAGAGCATCGCCACCAAGCTCTCCAGCCACGCCTACGTGCAGAGCCCCGGCGCCATCCCCAGCACCCCGTGGGGCGACTTCATCATCTTCATCTGCGACCCCGAGGGGAATCAGCAGCTGCAGACGCACTCGACGTCCAACAGGTACATGAGCCTGACGCTTTCCGAGCTGAACGGCGGCGCGAGCCTCGACAAGGTCGGCGCGTTCATGAAGCTCAATCAGGGGTTCGTGGGCACCAAGCAGATCCTCGTGCTCGTCGATGACATGACGCCGTTCGGCCAGTCGGGCAGTACGGCGGACGATGTCACGGCCGGCACCCAGATCGGCAACGTGCGCCGCGGGATGCTCCTCTTCCGCCGGGCCATGGAGGTCCAGTGGGGGCAGGGCTTCACCAGCGACACCTCGCACGTCATGGCCAGCTACTTCCAGGAACACGAGTGGGAGAGCTGGAAGCTCTTTACCCACTGGGGCGGCCTCGCGACGCGCCCCGACGCCGCCACCGGTTCGGGCCAGCGGTTCGGCTCGGCCACGGTCAGCTACCACGTCGGGGCCGGAACCCCGATCTACTAGGAGACGACCATGGCGAACTTCTTCGGCTCGCGCTACTACAACTCTGACGGTACGGTGAAGACGCCGACCGTCACCGCCTCCAACCTCGGCGTCCAGGTGCCGACGGTGAGCCAGGCGATCACCACTACCATGCTCGGCACGGCGACGAACCGCGTCTACCTGGTGCCTCTGCCGGCGGCAGGCCCGCGCAACTTCCTGGGGACCTTCATCCAGGCCACGGACATGGACAGCGGCTCGAATCTGGCGGCCAACCTCGTCCTCATCTACAGCATCAACGGCGTCGAGCAGACGCCGATCATCGTCGTGAACCTGGCGACGCTGGGCATTCCCCTGACGTCCGCCGTTCCCTTGACGTGGGTCGACATCGCGCAGCAGATGCCCAACAACGCCGATGGTCCCATCCACCTCGTGCTGCTCATCAACACGGCAGCGGCCACGGCAGTGGCAGGCACCCTGACGCTGATTCCGTTCTACCAGTAGGCCCATGGCTGGCGACTTCCAGAGCGTGCAAACGGCCTGCGTGGCCCAGGTGCTCAACTCGCACCCGAGCACACCCGGCCTCATCGCGCTCGCGATCGTTCGCCAGCTTCTCACCCTCCAGCCCGAGGCCACCACGTTCATGGAGACCTCGGGCTCGTGGGTTACCTCCGCCGGCGTCGCGGCCTACGGCCCCACGACGACGGGCTTCCCGAAGTCCCTCTTGCGCTTCGAGCGGATCTACTACGACCTCGGTAGCTACACCATCGAGATCGTGAACACCGACCGCACCGAGATCCGGCGCCTCCAGGAGTTGGGGGCGATCACCTACCCGTACCGCGCGGCGTGGATCGGCGACCGGCTCAACTTCGGGCCGCCCCCGGCCGGGACCTTCGTCATCAAGTACGACGGCACCCTGGACGCCACGAAGGACCTCGAGACGGGCGACCTCATCGATGGCACCGTGGGCACGGCGTCCAACCCCTGGTTCACCACCGGCGTGGTCGCGCTGCAGCACCTGACGCTGGCCGACTACTTCGCCACCAGTCCGGACCCCCGGCCCGACCTCGCGTCCGCCCACCAGCAAGGGGCGGCCCTCGCCATCAATTCGTACCGCCAGACGGGCGCCCAGCGCCTCCAGCTGGGCGGCATCTACCAGATTCCCAGCGCCTTCGTGCGCAACATGCCCGCGTCCGAGCGGCGGCAGCTCGTCTTCCCGGGCGCGCCGATCTGAGGAGCACTCGATGGCGACGATGCAGCCCCTGGTCTCGAGCTTCCCCGGCCTCGCCGGCTCGCTCCCCGTGCTCCCGTTCCCGCTGTGGGTGAACAACCGCGTGGTGACCGGCGCGGAGGACGAGACCGTGCCGCTCAACGGGAAGTACGTGATCATCTCGCCCGACGCCGACGTCTGGATCTCGAACGGCCACGGGAGCGCTACCGTTCCCTCCGGGGACGTCTCAGACGGCACGGGTAGCGCCTTTTTCCAGGCCGGCGTGATGTCCCCTCCGTTCCGCGTGCAGCCCGGGCAGATCCTGTCCATTGTCGCTGCCAGCGGCACGGCCAACGTCTCGCTCTGGTACTACTCCAGCGTGGGGGCGGCGTGAGCCGGCCGTATTCCGGCCTCCCGCTGCACCGCTCTGGCGGTGCTTCCGGTGGCGGCGCACCGGCCTCTGGCGGCTGGCTCCTGGAGTCCGCCACGCTGCCCGCCCCCACTTACTGGCTGACCGAGGACGGCGGCCGATGGCTCACGGAGTGACCTATGGGCTCTGACCTCAAGATCTCCGGCGCGCCGGCCGCCACCACGCCGCTCTCGGGCACCGAGCTTGTCCCGGTGGCGCAGGGCGGCGCGAGCAAGGCGACGACGACAGGCGCCATCGCGGCACTCGCCCCCGCTGGCACGATCGGCGGCACCACGGGCACCACCGCCAACGTCGTGCCGCGGGCGAGCGGCACCGGCGGCTCCACGCTCAAGGCCAGCGACTTGGTGGTGAACGATCCCGCCAGCGGCTGGCTGGGGGTGGACACCGTCGACGGGGCCACCATCCAGTTCCTGAAGCAGATCGGCTTCCCCAACGGCACGCTCTCGGTCCCCGGCCTCGTTTTCGCCCCCGGCAGCGGCGTGAACTCCGGCATGCTGTGGGACCCGGCGACCGGATCGGCCATCTACGAGATCAACGGTGAGGCGCGGTTCGGGATCGAGGTCGGCAGCTACCGGCTCCGGCTGAGCACCGCCTGGGAAATCGCCTGGTCGGCCTCCTCCGTGGCGACGGCGAACCCGCCCGACACCGGCCTGAAGCGCTCCGCCGCCGCCAAGCTCGTCGGCACCGATGGGGCAGGCGGCATCGGCAGCCTGAACGGCCTCCGGCCGCCGACCTCGGCCGCCAGCGCGGCGAGCACTACCCAGCTCCCCAACTCGGGCGAGTGCTGCATCCACAAGAACACGTCCAGCGGCGCCGTCCACCTCGCCTACAACGACGGCGGCGTCATCAAGAGCGTACAGCTCGCGTAGGAGCGGACGATGGCCCACGACTTCTTCGGCTACGGCTCGGCCAGCTCCTCGACCTCGGGGGCGACCACGACCACCCTGCTCAGCGTTCCCGTACCTGCGGTCGGCAAGGTCATGCGCCTCGAGGGACGCTTCGTCGGTCGGGAGGCGAACGGCGACGGTGTGACCCTTATGAAGGTGGTGCTGTTCAAGAACGTCGGCGGGACGGTGTCGCGCATCGGCTCCATCCTGGACGTCGTCGCGGCTGTCGCGGACCTCGCGCTCACCGGCGTGTCGGTCAACTTCGCGATCAACGGCACGAACATCGACATCACGGCCACCGGCGTCCTCACCAAGACGATCGCCTGGTACGTCGACCTCAACCAGTGGGCGGCTTAGCCGGTGGCGAACGAGATCACCATCCGCGGGCTGCTCGCCTTCGCGAAGGGCGACGCGGCGAAGTTCGACCAAGGGGAGATCTCGGTCAGCATGAACGGCGCGAAGTGGCTGGAGGCGCGGCAGACGGTGGGCACGACGGCCGAGGCGCTGAACCTCGGCGAGGTCTCCGCCGGCTCGGCCTGGCTGATCATCGTGAACCGCGACCCTTCGAACAAGGTGCTGGTGCTGCCGGCGAGCGGCGGAGTGGCCATGATCGAAGTGCAGGCCGGAGAGACTTCCGGCCCGTTTCGTTTCGCGTCGACCGTCACCGCTCCTTTCGTGCAGGCGGTGACGGCTGCCGTCGACATCTCCTACCTGCTGGTGAGCGCGTGATCCTACGGGCAGGCGCCCG
>CAZZZR010000003.1:0-30254 GCA_964658605.1 uncultured Caulobacter sp.
GGGCTCGGCCGCCACGGCGGTGATCCACTGCTCCGCCTCCACCGGCGCCGCGCCCGCCCGCTCCAGCAGCGTGAGGAACGGCGTGCGGGCCAGGTCGCGCTCGGAATAGCGCGAGGCGATCGCCTGCGGCGTGTAGCTGACGAGGTAGGACAGGGGCTCGCCCTCCAGCCGCCGCCGCCGCACCACGCGCTGCAGGGCGACGTCCGGCGCCACGTCCATCTGGCCGGCGACGCCGGCCGCCCCCGCCGTCACCGCGGCCGTCTCCATGAGCTCGATCTCGGTGACGAGGCCCATCTGGTGCAGGCTCTCCAGCAGCTCGTCGAAGGCGCTGCGCACGACCGGCAGCGTCGGGCGGCCGATGATCTGGGTGCCGCGCCCCCGGTGGCGGCTGACCAGGGAGTCGGCGGCCAGCTCGTTCAGCGCGCGCTTCACCGTGATGCGAGAGACGGCGAACAGCCGCGCCAGCGTCTGCTCGCCGGGAAGCAGGGCCTCGGGCGGGAAGGCCCCCTCGCGGATGATCCCGCGAAGGACCAGGTAGATCTGGTGGTAGAGGGGCGTAGGCAGCGCCTCGTCCAGCAGTGCGGGCGTGAGGCGGACGGCCCATCGCGCCTCGAGCGACCCCGCCTCGGCGCTTCCGGAGGGCGAGGGGTTCGCCTTGCGGGATGCGGGCGCGCTCATGCGCCCCTCCCTACACCCGCGCCGACGGCCGCACGACCCGGCGTCAGTGCGGCTCCTCGCCCCCTGACACGTTCATGGATTCCGCGGTGATGTAGCCGGCCTCGTCGGAACACAGGAAGGCGACGGCGCTCGCGATGTCCTCCACCAGACCGGGCCGGCCCATCGGGATGCGCGCGGCCATGGCGGCCATGTAGCCCGCCACGTCGGCATGGCCCGTCACCTTGGCGAAATACTCGTTCTGCCAGGCGCCGAGCCCTGTGGTGACGTGGTTGGGGCAGACGTTGTTGACGGTGATCCCCAGGGGTCCGAGCTCGATCGCGGCAGAGCGCACGAGCCCCACCAGGGCGTGCTTGGAGGCGGTGTAGGCCTGGGCGTGCGGGAAACCGGACTTGGCGGCCTGGCTGGCGATGTTGACGATGCGCCCGCCCCGCCCCTGCGCCGCCATGGTCTCGGCGGCGACGCGTAGGCCGTGGAAGGCGCCGGTGAGGTTGACGTCGATCACCGCCTTCCAGTCCTGCGGCGAGACCTCCAGCAGCGGCTTCATGATGTAGCCGATGCCGGCGTTGTTCACCCAGATGTCGAGCCCCCCGCCCCGGTCGACCGCGTGCCGCGCCAGCGCTTCGACCTCGGCGTAGTCGCGCACGTCGCAGGCGCAGGTGGAGACGGCGAGGCCCTCGGCGCGGAAGGCCTCGGCCAACTCGTCCATGCCGTACTGGTCGCCGATCATGGCCGCGGGCGTGGCCGCGTCCTTGGAGGCGCCGATGTCGGACAGGACGACGTGCGCGCCCTCGCGGGCCAGCCGGTTCGCCATCGCCGCGCCCAGGCCGCCGGCCCGGCCGGAGCCGGTGACGACGGCGGTCTTCCCCGTGAACCGCAGACCCGCGCTCATGCCTCGGGCAGGGGCTCGGTGGTCAGGAAGGTGACGTCGGCGATCGCCTGGAACTCGGCGGCGACCTTCTGCATGACCTCGGTCGCCACGTCGCGGCCGAAGGCGTCCATGTCGGCCACGTCGATGATCTCGATGTAGCGGTAGGGCGGCGGCGTCTCCGCTCCCATCACGCCGGTGACGCGCATCACCTCGAACCCCGCGATCGAGCCGAGCCCGCGCACGGTGGGGATGTCGGTGGCCCGGGCCCAGGCCTCGTAGCGTTCAGGGCTTACGCCAGGCTTCAGGTTGAACAGCGCGACGAGGCGCATGGCGATCCTCCCGAAGCTTCTAGAAGGTGTAGCTGACGCGCACGCCCCAGGTCCCGGGCACGTTGTAGTATTTGTAGCCGAACAGGTAGGTCGTGCCGTAGTCCTCCATCGTGCAGTTCTTGCATTCCGCCGTGATGGAGACGGGCAGCTTGTCCAGCTTCAGCGTCAGGCCGAGGTCGAGCAGGGTGCGGGACGGGTCGAGGCCGGGCTGCGTCCCGGCCGTGCCGACCAACTCCCGCGCCGTCCACTGCACGCCGACCTTCGGCGTCAGGGTATAGCCGGGCCTCACGATCTCGTACTCGCCGGCCACGGAGGCGTTGAGCGGCGGCGTGTAGGTCGGGTCGGCCAGGTCGCCGTTCAGGCGCACGATGCCCGTGCCGCAACTGGGGTTCCCTGCGCCGGGCGCGGCCGCGCACGCCGCCTGCTGGCCGCGCACCGTGTCCGAGGCGTTGAAGTAGAGCGAGCGCAGGAGGCCGATGTTGCTGGTCAGCGTCAGGTGCTCGACCGGCTTCCAGGTGATGTCGAACTCAGCGCCATAGGTCTCGACGCTGGCCGCGTTGGTGGTGACGAACATGCCGGCGGACGCGAGGTCGGACAGGAGCTGGTAGTCGTCCACGTTGGCGTAGAAGAAGGTGCCGTTCACCCGCAGCTTGCGGTCGGGTGTCTCGGACCGGAAGCCGGTCTCGTAGGACCAGACCTTCTCGGGTCCGAAGTCGTTGAAGGTCTGGGCGGAGAAGGCCAGCCCGTTCCAGCCGCCGCCCTGGAAGCCGCGCGTGGCCGATGCGAACGCCATCACCTGCGGGGTGAACTGGTACTGCACGGCGAAGCGCGGCGTGAACTGGTCCGTCGACAGGCGGGTGCGGTAGCCGGCGGCCTGGATGTCCTCCGTCGTGAAGCCCGCCGTCGGGGCGCCCTTCGCATCGGTGTTCGGCGAGGCCAGCAGGCTCTTGATCTCGTGAGTAAAGCGTCCCCCGATCGTGAACGACAGTTTGTCGGTCGCCTTGAAGTCGCCCTGCGCGTAGGCGGCCTCCGAGATCGTCTGGTTCCGCGTGTACTCGTCGCCGAAGGTCAACGGGTAGTAGTTCAAGCCCGGGATGCCCAAAAGTCCCGCAAAGTTCCCCGCCGCCCCGAAGTTGTTCCGGTTGGTTTCGAACAGGTAGAAGGCGCCGACCGTATAGGTGAGGTACTGATCGAGCGTGCCCGTGAACTTCACCTCTTGAGAGTACTGGTAGCTCTTCAATTGTTGGGCGAGGGCGAACTGCCCGATCGGCGAGGCGGCGTCGAAGGAGATCGGCCCGAAGTCCGAGTCCGGGAAGTCGATCGCCGTGGACTGGGAGATGCCGCGGAAGCCCGAGATCAGGTTCAGCGTCCCGGCGTCGAACTTGACCTGCAGGTTCGAGACGGCGCCGTAGCTGCGCACCAGGACGCCCTGCCCCAGCTGGCCCTTCGCCCCGGTCAGGAAGGGCGCGAGCGCGCCCGGCTTCTCGCTGAAGCCGGTGTAGGCGACACGGTTGCTGCCGTTCGCGCCGTCGCCGTCCGGGAAGTTCAGGACATTGGCGCCGTCGTTCTGCTGGTAGTCGGCCGCGAGGTTCCACTCCACGTTCGGCAGGGTCTTCGGCAGGATTCGGAAAGCTTCGCGCACGCCCCAGTTATGGTTGTCGTTCAACGTCTCGTGGGTCGTGACGTTCTTGACGTAGCCGTCGTCGGTCAGGCCGTAGACCGAGGTGCGCGTCAGGAACTGGTCGTTGACCGGCAGGTCGACCGAGGCCCGGCCGGAGAAGGCGTCGTACGAGCCGTACCCCGCCTCCACGTAGCCGCCGAAGGTGGAGCTGGGCTTCTGCAGCGTCACCAGGATGGCGCCGCCGGTGGAGTTGCGCCCGAACAGCGTGCCCTGCGGCCCGCGCAGCACCTGCACCGAGTCCACCCCGAAGAGGGCGAAGTTGTTGGCGTTCTGGCGGGCGATGTAGATGTCGTCGACATAGGTGCCGACCTGCGGCTCGAAGGTCGGGAACGACTGCGTCTGCCCCAGGCCCCGGATGTAGTAGACGTTGGCCGACGCCTGCCCGACGTTCTGGCTGGCGAAGAGGTTGGGCACGACCCGGCCGAGGTCCAGGGTGGACGTCACCTGCTGCGCGGCCAGCGCCTCGTTCGACAGGCTGGTGACGGCGATCGGCACGTTCTGCAGGTTCTGCGACCGCCGCTGCGCGGTGACGACCACCTCGTCCAGCGTCGAGGCGCTGGCGGTCGCCTCGCCAGGAGCGGGCGGGGCGGGCGGGGCGGTCTGGGCCAGGGCGGATCCCCCCGCCGCGAGCGCCGCCAGCGAGACGCCGGCGCAGACCAGAAGACGGGCTTGGCTGGACATCGTTTCCCCTCGTATCCGCCTGGCGTCTGCCGTGGCTCGGAGCGCTTCGCGCTCTCCCCAGCTGGCCCGACGATCCTGATTGTATCCAGAACGCAGTCGGAAGTCGGATCGGGGCCCCTGTCAACGGGAAATGGTATACATCTATACCTGTCGTGTCGTTTGCGGCCCAGCTGTGCCTTTCACGCCTGTGGGCGCGCTCGCAGCGTTGCGACAGCGCGCAGCGCCGCGCCGACGTCGCTTGTTTCGGCGAACGCGGCGATCAGCGCCCCCAGCGCCTCGTGCCGGTCTTCGAGGCCGCCGAACGCCATGCAGGCCCGCGCCTTCTCCAGATGCTGCGTCGGGCTCAGCGGGTCGGAGGGGGAGCCGAACTGCGCCTGGATGGCGATCCGAACCTCTGCGCCGTCGGTCATCCGAGCCACGGCCACGGCGGGGGTGAAGGCGGCCGGGTCGGGGTTGCCGTCCGCCTCCACCGTGATCCTGGCGGCCAGCGCCAGGGTCGAGGGATCGGCCAGGCGCCGGGGCGTGAAGTCGTCCAGCCCCACGGTCCCTCGCTGGAGCGCGACGGCGCCGAGGTAGGGGAAGCACAGCCGCGCATAGGCGGGCGCCATGGCGTCGTGGGCGCGGCGGCCGACCAGTCGCTGGATCAGCGGCGGCGCCACGTAGGTGAGGCGCTCCAGCCTCTCGGGCGCAAGGCCCTGCTCCCGCATAAGCCTTTGCACGGCGACGATGGCCCCATGGGCGGCGCGGCCGGTGGGAAAGGGCTTCCAGCTCACCTCCATGATGCGCGGCGAGGTCGGCAACGCGGCCAGCATGGCGGGCGCGTCCGTCAGGTCCTCGAACAGGGCGAGATAGCCGAACGGGCCGTCGATCGCGCCGCGCGGCCCGGGCATCCCGGCCTGCGCCAGGTCAACGGCCTGCACCGCCGACCGCGCGGCGGCGGCGATCTGGACGGGGAGGGTGGGCAGCCCCTCGACATGCGCCTGCATCGTCCCGCCCGCGAAGGCGAGGGCGTAGCCGAAGGCGTCGAGCGCCTGCTCCCGGGGCAGACGCTTGAGGCTGGCGAGCGCCGCGACGCAGCCGAACACGCCGGCGGTCGCCGGGCGGAAGAATTTGAGCGGCGACCTGGCCGCCAGTCCAAGCCCCACGGCCACGTCCACCCCCGCGCAGAGGGCGGTCAACACCTGCGCGCCCGTGCGGGGCGGCCCGTCGTCCAGCGCCGACAGGAGGGCCGCGACCACCGTCGCCAGCGGATGCACCACCGCCGGCTCGTGCACGCAGTCGAACTCCTGCCCGTGGACCTGGAAGGCGTTCAGGAAGGCGGCGCTGGACGGCGGCAGCGACGTCTCCGCCCGGCCGAGCACAAGGGCGCCCTGTCCGCTCGCCACGCCCCAGCGCGACACGGCGGCGGCGACGCGGTCGGCGTAGGGCGCCCGGGCGCCGGCGACGCCCACCGCGAGGCTGTCGTGCAGGAAGGTCGCGGCGGAGCGGCGGACGTCGGCGCCGAGCGCGTCCCAGCGCAGCCCGAGCGCGTGGTCGACGAGGGTTTCGGCGGCGTTCGACGGCACGGGACGCTCCTGCAATGTATACAACGCGGGCCGCCCACCCTAGAAGCGATCCGCCGTCCAAGTCGAGGAGCCCGGCATGAGCATCCTGCCCGTCGAGGCCGCGCGCTTCGAAGCCGAGGCGCCGCTCCTGATCGTCGGCGGGGGAGCCTGCGGGCTGACGGCCGCGCTGGCGGCGTCGGACGCGGGCGTCTCGCTGGTGGTGCTGGAGCAGGCGGCGACCTGCCACGGCAGCAGCGGCATGTCGCTGGGCGCGCTCTGCGCCGCGGGCACCGCCGAGCAGCGACGGCACGGGGTGGAGGACGACGCGGACGCCTTCCTCGCCGACATCCTCGCCAAGACGCGGGGGCAGGCGAACCCCGTCGCCGCGAGGCTGCTGGCCGAACGCTCCGGCCCTGTGGTGGACTGGCTGGCGCAGGCGCACGACGTCGTCTTCGCCTTCGACGCCGGCTGGCGGCCGGCCTTTGGCCACACCCGCCCGCGCCTTCACGCCACGCCTGAGCGCACGGGCGCGGACATGATGGCTCGCATCGCCGCGGCCTGCGACCGGCGGGGGATCGACGTGCTGACGCAAGCGCGCGTGACGGCCCTGTTCGCAGACGGCGCGGGGCGCGTCGCGGGCGTCCGCCTCTCCCGTCCCGACGGCGGGGAGGAGGACATCGGTTGCGAGGCCCTGGTGCTCGCCACCTGCGGCTTCGGCGGCGACGCGGCGATGATCGCGCAGCACATTCCCGCCATGCGCGAGGCCCGCTACTTCGGTTGGGAGGGCAACCGCGGCGACGGGATCGCGTGGGGCGAGGCGCTGGGCGGCGCGCTCGCCGACATGGACGCCTACCAGGGGCTGGGCCTCCTGGCCGAGCCGCAGGGGCTGGACGTCAACCCCAAGTTCCTGATCCAGGGCGGGATCCAGATCAACGCCTTGGGCGAGCGGTTCAGCGACGAGCTCGACGACGTCTCCGGCCAGGGGGCGCGGGTGATCGCCCAGCCCGGCGGGATCAGCTGGGTCGTCTACGACCAGCGCATCCACGAGGCCTGCGCCGACCTGCATCAGTACCGCGCGCTGCTGGAGCTGAACGCCCGCCGCTCCGGCGACTCGGCGCAGGCGCTGGCGGCGGCGATCGGCGTGCCCGCTCAGGCGCTGGCGCGCACGCTGCGGGCGGTCGAGGAGGCCGCGGAAGGAGGCGAGCCCGACGCCTTCGGCCGGCGGTTCGACACCCCGCCCCTGTCCGCGCCCTTCCACGCGCTGCGGGTGGGCGGGGCGCTCTTCCACACCCAGGGCGGGCTCGTGATCGACGATGAGGCGCGCGTGGTCCGGACCGACGGGTCGCCGCTGCCCAACCTCTTCGCGGGCGGAGGGGCCGCGGTGGGGATCAGCGGCCACGGCCCCTCCGGCTACCTTCCCGGGGCGGGGCTGGCGGCGGCGGTCGTGCTGGGGGCGGTCGCCGGGCGGGCGGCCGCGCAGGTCGCCGGCGGCTGACGCGTCAGTCCAGAGGAAGGCCCGAGGGGCGGTTGGGCAGGGTGAGCACGGTCAGCGAGCCCAGCACCAGCAGAGGCGCGGTCACCGCCGTCAGCCCGCCCTGCCAGCCGAGACGGCCCACGACCAGGGGCACGATCAGCGGGAAGATCGCAAAGCCCAGCCCCAGGGGGGCCGAGGTGCACAGACCCAGCGCGGTGGCGCGGATGTCCTGGTCGAAGATCTCGGCCACCAGCACCGGCAGCACCGCCATCGCGCCGTAGAACAGCGCCGCCATCACCGAGAACCACGCCAAGTCGCTCGCATGGCTGGACGGCGCCCAGAGCAGGCCGAGGAGCGCCAGCGCGCCGCCCAGCGTCCACAGGGCGAAGACGGTGCGGCGGCGCAGCAGGTACTCGCCCACCAGCGCGGCGCCCAGGTAGCCGAACACCGCCACCCCGTTCGACAGCCCCACGAGCGAGGCCGCCTGCGCGGGCGTGTATCCCCGCGTCTGGCTGAAGAAGGTCGGGAAGAAGAAGGCCGACCCGGCGTAGGCGCCGCCGAACACGAAGAACACGACCATGCAGGTCAGGCTCTGGCGGCGCAGGCCCGGCTCGAACAGCTTGCGCACGCTGGGCTTGGGCTTGGCCTCCGTCGCGACGTGCAGCATCTCGGCTGCGGCGGGAGCCGCGCGCCGCGCGTCGATGCGCCGGGCGTAGAGCCAGGCGATCAAGAGGCCGACGGGGATGACGCCCAGCGCCGCAAAGCACGTCGCGCGCCAGCCGTACCGCGCCAGCAGCGGGGCCGCGACCAGGGATGCCAGCAGCCAGCCCATCGGGTAGCCGCACTGCAGCACGCCCATGGCCACGCCCCGCAGCCGGTCCGGCGTGTTCTCCACCGTCAGCGCGTTGGTGATCGGCGCCAGCCCCCCGCTCAGCCCGAAGCCCAGCGACCGCGCCAGCGTCAGCGTCACGACCCCCATCGCCAGCCCCTGCACGCCCACGCAAAGGGCGGAGGCGGCCAGCAGCAGGCACAGGGTCAGCGCCCGCCCGTAGCGGTCCGCGGCGATCCCGCAGACCACAACCAGCGCGGACGAGCAGGCGAAGGAGATGGCGAACACCACGCCCGCCGCCTCCAGCGGCAGGTGGAATTCGGCCAGGATGCCCGGCAGGGCGTAGCTGAACAGCGACTGGTCGAGGTTGGTCAGCGTCCAGGCGCCAAAGCACAGCGCGAAGATCCAGAGCGCGCGCGCGCTGACCGCGACCCTCCGCTCGCCGCCGATCGCCATGTCCGCCATGTCCGTCTCCTTGGGTACGCGAGTCGGAAAGGTCGGGCGGCTATTCGCGCAGGGGGGCGAAAACGCGGTCGATGAAGCCCTTCAGCGCCGCGTCCTTGTCCACCTTTGCGCCGGCCGCGCCCTGCAGCGCCAGGATCTGCTCCTGCTGGATCCAGACCTCCGACGCCAGGTTCAGCAGCGTCGCCACGAAGCGGTCCATCGCCGGGTCGTTGAAGAACTGGGCGCGGCCGTCGGGGCCGTAGATGCCGGGGGGCGCGTCCTCAGGGACGACGGTGGAGACCTCTTCGCCCGGGATCACCGCTTCCAGGCTCCGAAGCCGAACCAGTTCACGCCGTCGGCGAGCCGGCCGGTGGTCTGGCTGTCCACCGCGCCGCCCTCGTTGGCCACGAGGTCTTTCACCGCCTGCTCGCCGTAGAGGCCGACGCTCGGGGTGGCGAACTGGATGTAGTCCTCCGGTCTGAAGCCGCCCTTGACGCAGAGATCGACCGGCTCCTCGTCGCGGAACGCCTTGTAGAAAGGCTCGGCGTTGTAATAGCAGTCCCAGTCCAGGTAGAAGCCGTCGAACGGACTGACTTGCGAGTTGGGCGGCAGCTCCATGTGCAGCATCAGGCCGCCAGGCCGCAGCACGCGATAGGCCTCCTTCATCACCTGCTTGGTCGTCTTCTTTGATAGTTCATGCAGGAACATCGACGAGAAGACGAGGTCGAACGAGCCGTCGGGGAAGTCCAGTTTGTCGGCGGACATCTGGCGGAAGTCGATCGCCTTGTCTTGCATCTTGGCCCGCGCGGAGCCGTAGACCAGGCCCGGCGCCGCCACGTCGATCGCCGTGACCTGCGCCTCGGGATAGGCGGCCTTCCAGGGCAGGGTGTTGTGGCCGATGGTGCAGCCGAGGTCGAGGATCGCCTGCGGCTGAAACTGCGGATACTTGGCCCGGATGTAGGCGGACATCGACGAGCCGATGTCGTCCAGGTTCTTTCCCATCAGACCCATGGAGAAGACGGCCAGGCCCTGGTCGTAGACCGCGCCCGTATCCAGCACGTCCTCCCCGCCCGTGTAGGAGCCGGGCATCAGGTGGACGTCGACCGCCGTGACGTTACGGGGCGGCGTGAAGTCGGGGGCGAGCGTCACCGAGCCCGGCTTGGCCGCCACCGCCTCGGCGGCGCTGCGGCGCTTCTCCCGCTCGCGCTTAACGACGGGCGTGACGCTGCTCCACACCATGTGCTGGGCCTGCACGCGCAACGCGCTGTAGGCCTTGAACGCGGGGTCCGGACGCATCGCCCTGTGAACCTCGACGCCGTCCTTCGGGGGCCGGCCGTGCTTCGACTCGAAGGCGGGCGCGACGCGGGTGTCGTACGCCTTGCGCATGTCCGCGGCCATGTCGTTGAGGATGAAGCGGCGGAGCCCCGAGACGAAGCGCTCCCGCGCCTCGTCCTCGACGGTCAGTTCGGGCTTCATCGGATGCAGCAGTTCGAGGGACATCGTCATCGCCTCCTAAGATCGTCGATCGATTGTATACATAGCTGCGCGCGTCAAGCGTGACCGTTCGTGGCGCGGAGGTGAGCGACCGCCTGCGCTTCCGAAACCACTTCCGCGTACTTCGCCTGCAGGTCGAACAGGTTGGCCTCGTGCGGGCCGGACGCACGGTCGCCGCAGGCCTCGCGAACGACATAGGGCGCAAAGCCGTGCTGCAGCGCGTCCAACGCCGAGGCCCGCACGCAGCCGGAGGTCGAGAAGCCTCCCATCACCACCGTGTCGACGGCCAGCGCCCGCAGGGTCGAGGCCAGCGGGGTGCCGAAGAAGGCCGAGGCGTATTGCTTGACGACCACCACCTCCCCGTCGCGGGGCGAGATCTGCGGAGGAAACCGGCCGAGCGGAGAGCCGGCGTCGAAGGCCTTGAGCGCGAGCACCTTCCGGTAGAACAGGCCGCCGTCGGCGCCAGCCGCCTGGTAGGACACCGCCGTGTAGACCACCGGCGCACGCGCCTCCCGCGCGGCGGCGATCAGGCGGACGTTGGAGGCCAAGGCCTCCTCGACCCCGGCGTAGAGCGGCGACTCCGGCTGCAGGTAGGCGTCCACCACGTCGATCACGAGCAGCGCGGGCCTTATCCCGAACGGCAGCCGGCCGCCGAAGCCCGCCCGCCGGTAGTCGTCCTTCAAGGCGTCCGGCGCGTCGGTCATCAGATCACCCCCGCCGCCTTGAGCGTCGCCAGGTCCTCGCCGGTGAGACCCAGGTCGCGGCCGTAGATCTCGGCGTTGTCCTGACCGACCGTCTGGGAGGCGATGGCGCGCACGCCGCCGGGCGTGGCCGAGAGCTTGGGGAAGACGTTCTGCATCTTCAGCCTGCCCCAGCGCGGGTGGTCCACCTCCACGATCGCCTCACGGGCGGCGAAGTGCGGATCGGCCAGCATCTCGGGCGCGCGGTAGACGACGCCGGACGGCACCGAGGCCGCGATCATCGCCGCCTCCAACTCGGCCACGGTCAGCGTCTGCGTCCACGCCTCGATCAGCGCGTCCAGCTCGGTCTGGTGCTTGCCGCGCGAGACGTGGTCGACGTAGCGGGGGTCGCTCGCCAGCTCGGGGCGGCCCATGGCGGCGCAGAGGCGGCCGAACACGGTGTCCTGGTTGGCGCCGATCAGGAAGTCGCCGTCCTTGCAGCGGTAGACGTTCGACGGCGCGATCCCCGGCAGCACCGAGCCTGAGCGCTCGCGGATATAGCCCATCACCTGATAGTCCGGGATCAGGCTCTCCATCACCTGCAGCACGCTCTCGTACAGGGAGGAGTCGACCACCTGGCCCTGGCCGGTGGCGTCGCGGTGGCGCAGCGCCGCCAGCGCGCCGAGGCAGCCGTAGGTCGCCGCCAGCGCGTCGCCGATGGAGACGCCCATGCGCGATGGCGGCCGGTCCGGGTCGCCGACGATGTGGCGCCATCCCCCCATCGCCTCGCCGATGCCCCCGAAGCCTGCGCGGCCGGAGTAGGGGCCGGTCTGGCCGTAGCCGGACACCCGCACGATGATGAGCCCGGGATTCTGCTTGTGCAGGTCTTCCGGCGCCAGGTTCCAGCCCTCCAGCGTGCCGGGGCGGAAGTTCTCGATCAGGATGTCGGCCTGGGCGATCAGGCGGCGCGCCAGGTCCTGGCCCTCCGCGACGCGCAGGTTCGCCGACACGGTCTTCTTGTTGCGCGCCACCACCTCCCACCACAGGGGGAAGTCGCCGCGGCCCCAGGCGCGCATGGGGTCGCCCTTGCCCGGCGGCTCGATCTTGACGACGTCGGCGCCCATGTCGCCCAAGAGCTGGCCGCAGAACGGGCCGGCGATCAGCTGCCCCATCTCGACCACGCGCAGGCCCTTCAGCGGGCCCGTGTTCTCCGCCTGCATCGCGCTATTCCGCCGCCAGGGCGTAGGCGGGAGCCGCCGCGCGCCGCCAGACGGGCGGCTGCGGCGCGGGGAGCCCGGTCTCCGCCAGGCAGTTGGCGCGCAGGGTCTCCAGACTCGGACCGCGGTCGAACACCGGCAGCGGCGGGCGGGAGGCGCGCATCTCGTCGCGCAGAGCCTGAGTCCCCGCCTCGTCCACCGCGCCCGCCTCGTCGGCCACCACGCCGTTGCGGCGCGCGCCGGCGACCGTCACCAGCCCTCGCCGGATCTCCAGCCCGACCAGCGCCGGGTCGCGCAGCAGGGGGTCGCCCCAGCCGCCGCCGCCCCAGGTGACGAAGTGGAGCACGTCGTCCACGTCGACGGCGACGTTGTCGCACTTGGACGAGAGCACCGTCTCCTCGCCGGACGCCCGCACCAGCTTCTTCCAGGACCGGGTCCCGGGCGTGCCGCCGTTCACCCCCCACGGCGGGACGAACCAGCGGTCGTCGTGGATGGCGATGGAACCGGCCTGGGTGAAGCGATACGTCATGTGGATGCCGTTGCCGCCGCGGAACTGGCCCGCCCCGCCGCTGTCGGGCACGCTCTCGTAACGCTCGATCACCATGGGGAAGTAGCGCTCCAGGAACTCGTTGGGCACGTTGGTGAAGCCGGGCCACAGCGAGTGCCCGTCCGGCCCGTCGCCGAAGGGGCGGCCGGGGATGCCGCCGAAGCCGATCTGGAACAGCTGGAACCACTCGCCGGCCTTGTCGTAGCCGGAGAACATCAGGTGCGGGCTGGAGGAGAAGCCGGCCGCGCATAGGAACTCCGGCGTCTTCTGGCCCAGCAGCGCGCCGAGCACGTCGAAGATGCGGCCCAGCGCGTGGGTGCGGCACGACAGCGCCGCGGGGAACTTCGGCTTGAGCAGGCTGCCCTCGGGGAGGCGCACGTCGACGAGGTCGTAGAAACCGTCGTTGAACATCACCTGCGGGTCGAACACCATCACCATGTAGATGCCGAAGAACATCTTGAACATGTTCTCGTTCAGGTAGAAGTTGATCGACGATTCTGACTGCGGGTCGGTGCCGGCGAAGTCGAGGACGACCTTCTCGCCCTCCTTCCACATGGTGCACTTGATCTTGAACGGCCCGGCGCCGCGGCCGTCGTCGCAAATGTAATCCTCGAAGCTGACCGGGGCCTCGCCGATGGAGGTCTTGATCAGGTGAGCCATGGCGCGGTGGTTGCGGGCGAGGAGCTCGTCCATGGCGGCGACCAGCATGTCCACCCCGAAGCGGGCGCAGAGTTCGGTGACGCGGCGGCCGCCGACGCGGCAGGCGGCCACGATGGCGTGCAGGTCGGCCTTGAACCATTCGGGCATGCGCGACTGGTGCGCGGCGATCTTCACGATGTCGGTCTGCAGTTCGCCCCGGCGGTAGAGCTTCACGGGCGGGAAGCGGAACCCCTCCTCGAAGATCGAGCCGGAATCGGTGGGCAGGGAGCCCGGCACCTTGCCGCCCACGTCGGTCATATGGCCGAACATCGCCGACCAGGCGACCAGCCGCCCGTCGTGGTAGATCGGCGAGATCGCCAACACGTCGTTGTTGTGGCTGACCGCGCCTTCGACCGAGTACGGGTCGTTGACGAGGATGACGTCGCCGTCCTCGATCTCGCCGTCGTAATTCCGGATGAAGCCGTCGATGAAGGAGCCGAACTGGCCCACCACCATCTTGCCGTGACGCTCGGCGATCAGCGGGAAGGCGTCGCCCTGCTCGCGGATGCCGGGGCTGAGCGCGGTGCGGAACAGGGTGGCGTCCATCTCCACGCGCGCGTTGCGCAGCGCGTTCTCGACGATGTCCAGCGTGACCGGGTCGACCGTCACCTTGCCGAAGGGCGCGGGGGAGGTCTCGAGGATGCGGGCGGCCATGGGATCAGGCCTCCTTCAACGGGTTGATCAGGATGACGCCGAAGCGGTCGACCGTCGCCTCGTGGCCGGGCAGAACGAGCGTGGTCGAGTCCATCTCGGTGACGATGGCGGGGCCGACGATGCGGTCGCCGGCGCGGAGCTTGGAGCGGTCGTAGATCGCCGCGGGCTTCAGACCGCCGTCCGCCCAGACCTCGTGGTCGCGCACCTTGGCGCGCGACGGGTCGCCGTCGCCGGCCTCGATCTCCTGCGCCGGGATGTCGAGCACACGCCCGAGCGCCACGGCGCGCAGGTTCACGAACTCATGCTCGGCGTCCATGTTGAAGGTGAAGAGCCGCCGGTGCTCCTCGTCGAACGCGCGGGCGAGCTTGGCGAGGCCGCCGTCGGAGAAGCCGTCCAGCGCCAGCGGCATGGGCACCTCGAACGCCTGGCCGTGGTAGCGCACGTCGACCTCGAAGCTGACCTCGACGTCCTCCTCCCTGACGCCGTCGGCCAGGAGTTCGCCGCGGGTTTGCGCCGCCATCTCCTCCAGCAGCGCCTGCACTTCGGCCTCGCTGGTGTGCGAGCGGCGCTTGGAGAGCGAGCGCGCCGTCTCCGTGCGCATCCGCGTGGTGGCGTCCCCAAGCGCGCACAGCACGCCGGGCGACACGGGCGACACCGCAGGCCACGATCCCATCAGCTTGGCAACCGCGTTCACATGCAGCGGGCCGGCGCCGCCGAAGCCCATGAGGGCGAAGTCGCGTGGATCGTAGCCCTGCTGCACCGAAATCATGCGCAGCGCTCCGAACATGTTCTCGTTGACGATGTCGATGATCCCCCGCGCGGCCTCGTAGAGGTCCACGCTCAGCGCGTCGGCGATGGTCTGCACCGCGGCGGTGGCGGCGGCCCTGTCGAGCTTGAAGGCGCCGCCGAGCAGGTCCTCGGGCAGGTAGCCCAGCACCACGTTGGCGTCGGTGACAGTCGGGAGCGTCCCGCCCTTCCCGTAGGCCGCCGGGCCGGGCGAGGCGCCCGCGCTCTCCGGCCCGACGCGCAGCGCCTTGGTCAGTTCGGGCACCTTCGCGATCGAGCCGCCGCCCGCCCCCACCGTCTTCACGTCCAGAGAGGAGGCGCGCACGGTCAGGTGGCCGACGTCTGTGGTTCGGGCGCGTCGGGGTTCGCCGTGCTCGATCAGGGCCACGTCGGTGGAGGTGCCGCCCACGTCCAGGGTCAGGATGTTCTTGAGGCCGGAGTTGCGCGCCACCCACAGCGCGCCCGCCACGCCGCCGGCCGGGCCGGACATCAGGAGCGAGACGGGATACTCCTCCGCCTTCTCCGACGACATCAGCCCGCCGTCCGACCGCAGCAGGGCGATGCGGCCGGCCATGTCCATGCCGCGCAGCTTCTCGCGCAGGTTCTTCACGTAGCGCGCCACGATCGGGCGCACCGAGGCGTTGGCGACGGTGGTCAGCGTGCGCTCGTACTCCTGCATCTCGGGCAGGACCTCGCAGCTCAGCGAGACGGGCACGTCCGGCATCACCTCGGCGGCGATCTTGGCCACCGCCCGCTCGTGCTCGCCGTTCACGTAGCCGTTCATCAGGGAGACGGTCAGGGCCTCCACCCCTTGCGCCTTCAGCGTCTCCAGCTGCGCGCGCACGTCGGCGGGGTCGAGCGGGCGCATCACCTCGCCGTCGGCGCCGATCCGGCCCTCGATCTCGACGGTGTTCTCCAGCGCCGCCATGGGCTCGGGCTTGGGCCAGGCGATCCAGGCCGCCAAGCCGCCCGGAACCAAGGATCGGGCGATCTGCATCACCTGCCTGTATCCGCGCGTCGTGACGAGGCCGACCTTGGCGCCCTTTCCCTCAAGCACCGCGTTGGTGGCCACGGTCGTGCCGTGCAGGAAGACGGCGAGTTCGCCCGGACTGACCCCGGCCTTGGCGCAGACCGCGTCCACGCCCTTCATCACGCCTTCGGAGCTGTCGTGAGGCGTGGAGGGCGTCTTCTCCCGCCAGAAGCCGCCCGTGCCCTCATCGAGCAGGAGCAGATCGGTGAACGTGCCGCCCACGTCCACGCCCAGCCTGTACGCCATCGCCGTCCCTTTGCGTCGCCCGTGCGCGCAACCGACGGGCGGCTATGCGCGAACGGGAGATGGTTGTATTCAACTTCATAGTCCCCGGCGTCGTATCGGGTGTCAATGCGCGCTTGGACGACAGTCTTGTATACAGGATCGGTCATGCCGGATATCCAGATCGTCGAGGTCTCGCCACGGGACGGCCTCCAGAACGAGGCCGCGAGCGTCTCCACGGCCGACAAGGTCGCGCTCGTGCGACGCGCGGTCGCCGCGGGGGCGCGACGGATCGAGGCGGTCAGCTTCGTCAACCCCACGCGCGTGCCGCAGATGGCCGACGCCGCCGAGGTGATGGCGGCCCTGCGCGACGGGCCGGACCTGCGGGCGCAGGGCGTGAGCCTGATCGGGCTGGTGCTGAACCGCCGCGGCTTCGACCGCGCGCTCGCGGCCGGCGTGGACGAGGTGAACCTCGTGGTGGTCGCCTCGGAGACCTTCAACCGCCGCAACCAGGGCGTCCCAATCGCGGAGACGATGGCGCAGATCGGGCAGATCGCGCAGGTGGCCAAGACGGAGGGATTGCCCTTCAGCGTCACCATCGCGGCGGCCTTCGGCTGCCCCTTCGAGGGGGAGACGTCCGAGGACGTCGTCGCGCGGCTGGCTGCGGAGGCCGCGGCGCTGGGCCCCGCCGAACTGGCGCTCGCCGATACCATCGGCGTGGCGGATCCCGTCTCAATCACGCGCCGGCTGGAGCGGGCGGCGGCGGCTGCGCCCGGCGCGCCGCTGCGCGTGCACCTGCACGACACGCGCAACACCGGGCTCGCCAACGCCTACGCCGCCTGGATGGCGGGGGTGCGGACCTTCGACGCCTCCATCGGCGGGATCGGCGGCTGCCCCTTCGCCCCGGCCGCCACAGGCAACATCGCCACCGAGGACGCGGTCTATATGTTCGAGCGGATGGGCGTGGACACCGGGCTCGACCTCTCCGCCCTGATCGACGCCGCCGCCTGGCTGGGCGGAGTGCTGGGGCGGAGCACGCTTCCGGCGGCGCTCGGCCGCGCCGGCGTCTTCCCGCCTGCCGTGAGCCCGCCCCGTTGCGGCTTGACGGGTTCGCCAATCCGCACGGCGCGGGTATGAAGGGCGCGCTCGCGGGGCGCGGTCCTGCGGCGCGCGGGGTGGCCAGTGTCGACAGCGAGCGCCAAAGCCTACGACTTCATCCGGTCGGCCGTGCTCCAGGGCCGGTTCCCGCCGGGGATGCGTCTGAAGGAGGAGGAGCTCACCGGGCTCTGCGGCATGTCGCGGACGCCGGTGCGCGAGGCCCTGCGCCGCCTCTCGATCGAGGGGCTGGTCGTCGCCACGCCGCACCAGGGCGCCCAGGTCGCCAAGATGGGCGAGGAGGAGCTGGCGGAGATCTACGCCCTGCGCGCCATGATCGAGGCGCACGCCGCCGGCCGCGCCGCCGCCCGCATCACGCCCGAGGCCCTGGACCGGCTGCGGGCGCTGGCGGTCGAGATGGAGGCGGTGGTCGAGGAGGCGCTCACGGGCGACGACCTGAACGCCCGCTTCACGCCCGCCAACTCCGAATTCCACACGATCATCATCGACGCGGCGGCCAGCCCGCGCTTGGCGGTGATGGGCAGCCTCGTGATCGAGACGCCGCTGATCTTCCGCACCCTGGCGCGCTATTCCAAGCCGGAGCTGCGCCGGTCCATGCACCACCACCGCGAGCTCATCGCCGCCTTCGAGAGCCGCGACGAAGACTGGGCGCGCTCGGTCATGCGCAGCCACATCTACGCCGCCGCCCACGCGGTGATCCGCCCTACCGAGGCGAAGGACCTCGAGACGGGCTGAGGCGGCGGCGCTCAGCGCTTCAGTTCGGTCAGCTCGTACCAGGTCTGCATGTAGCCGCCGACGCCGCCCTGCAGCATCACGCCGTCCGCGTCGTCGGTGATCCACAGGTCGTAGGGCGGGTGGTCGCCCATGCCGCCGCCCTCGTCCAAGAACTGGAACCGGCGGGCCGCGAAGGTCCCCGCCTCCACCGTCACCGTCTCGCGGCCGAGGAACAGCGCATCGATCTCGATCCGGGCCAGCATCGGCGGGCTGGCGCCCCGGTGGTCGGGGGAGGGGACGTAGCACCGCACGGTCCGGCGCTGGCCCTCGCTCCACGCGAGACGCGACAGGAGGTAGCCGTCCGCCACCACGGGGTGGGTGCCGAAGCCGTCGATCGGCCCGTCCAACTCCACCCGCTGCGACAGCCGCCCGATCGAGGGGCCGTAGGACTCGCACTCGATGAAGCCCTCGCCGAAGCGGAACCAGCCCGAGCCCATGAAGCGGTCGCCGACCACCAACCGGACGCTGCAGTCCATCGGCCGGCCCTGCGCGTCGAGCGCGTAGATCACGTCGCGCATGACGGTGGGCGCGGGCTCCTCGATCTCGCAGTGCGCGCGCAGCACCACCTCGCCCCCGCCGTGCCGGGTGAAGTGGAAGCGCTCGTAGCCCCGGCCCTGGCCGTAGCGCTCCGGCTTGCGCGAGGTGTAGCGGATGAGGCCTTCGACGCTGCGGTGGTCCATCGCCGGTCCCTTCCAAGCGGCGTGCGGGGCCTTGCCGCCGCCGCGCCGTGGCGTCATTGTAGGTTGGTATAGAGATAGATCATTTCGACGCAACGGCGCGGGTCGCGGAGGCCGGGATGGACGGATCAGGCGAGATCGAGACCCGGCGCGCCCCCCCCGTCTACGACGGGCCGCCCGACTACCGCGCCGTCGGCCGCCACGGCATGTTCCCGGAAACCTCGCACGACGAGGTGGAGCGGCTGAACCTCCTGGCCCACATGAACCGCCATCTCGCGAGCCGCGTCATGCCGCACGTGAAGACGGCGTGGGACAAGCGCGCGGCCCCGGCGTTCCAGAAGGCTCAGGGCCGCCCGCCGAAGGACCGGCACGAGGTGCGCAAGGCGCTGCTGCAGGACCCCTACTTCCAGGGCTGGTCGGCGCTGCGACGGATGACGATGGAGCAGCGCCAGCAGGCGGGCCGCTGGACCACGCTTCGTCAGGCGGAGGCGCTGGCGGCCAGGGCGGAGGCGCTGAACGGGCGCGACGACAGACTGTCGCTCGACCCCGCCCTGCCGATCCCGCGCTACGTCTCGGCGGTCGACCACCACTGCATGCCCGGCAGCTACCACACCGAGGCGTTCCCGGGGGACGTGTCCGGGGCGGCCAACTACGACCACGGCATCTTCGCCACCACCGGCGGCGCGCTCGGCCGCTATTCGGACGGCGGCGGGCAGGCGGTGGTCGCCTGGATGCGGCGCAAGCTGCCGGACTTCGCCCCGCGCGACATCCTGGAGATCGGCGCCACGCTCGGCCAGAGCCTGATCCCCATCGCCCAGGCCTACCCGGACGCACAGGTGACGGGCGTGGACGTCGGCGCGCCGGTGCTGCGCTACGGCCTGGCCCGCGCCAAGTCGATGGGGGTGGACAACGTCCGCTTCGTGCAGGCGGACGGCGCGGACCTATCGATGTTCCCGGACGGGAGCTTCGACTGGATCCAGACCACCATGTTCCTGCACGAGCTCTCGCTCACCAGCCTGAAGGCGATCTTCCGCGAGACGCACCGGCTGCTGCGTCCGGGCGGCGTGGTGCTCCACGTCGAGCAGCCGCAGTACGCGCCGACCATGCCCCTGTTCGAGCAGGCGATGCGCGACTGGGACGCCTTCTACAACAACGAGCCGTTCTGGAGCGCCATGCACGAGCTCGACATCGACGGCGCCATGGTCGAGGCGGGCTTCGCGCGCGAGGACCTTATCCACGACGGCGTCACCGCGATCGTGGACAAGGACGTCTTCCCCGACGCGGCCGACGACACGGGCGAGGACTACGGGCGCAAGGCCGCCTGGCACGTCATCGGCGCGCGCAAGCCCGCATGAGCGTCGAAGCCGCCCTGGCCGGCGCCTCCGCCAAGCCCGCCGGCAAGCGCCCCTATTTCCTGGAGCCCCAGGTCGAGCGGGTGATGGCGATCACCATGGCCGTGGTCCAGGAACTCGCCGTCGCCCGCCAGCGCGTCGACACCCTGGAGCGGTTGCTGGAGGCGAAGGGCGTGCTGGCGCGGGACGAGATCGAAACCTTCGCGCCCGATGCGGCCGCAGTGGCGGAGCGGGGCCTGTGGACGCAGGAATACCTCGCGCGGGTGCTGCGCATCCTCCAGCAGGAAGCCGAAGGGATCGAGGCGTCGGCCAAGGGCGACCTCTACTCCGAGGAGGTGGCGCGGGAGGTCTCGGGCGCCTCGCCCGCGGCCTGACGCCCCCCTTGCCCTCCACGGAGCTTCCCGCATGAGACTGCTGCGCGCCGCCACCCTCGTCACGCCCGACCCGGAGGCGACCGCCGCCCGCTACGCCGAGTGGTTCGACTATGCGGTGGTGGAGCGCGGGCCCGTTTCCGAGGACCTCGCCGCCTCGTGGGGCGCTCCGGCATCGGCGGGCCGCCACGCCGTGATGTGCCGCCCCGCGTCCGGCGCGGAGGTGTTCCTGCGCTTCGTGCAGGGCGATCCCGTGCCCGACTACCGTCCGCTGCGCACCTTCGGCTGGGCGGCGATCGAGATCTGCGTGCAGGACGTCATGGCGGTTAACGCGCGCATGGAGCGCTCGCCGTTCGAGATCATCGGGCCTCCGAAGCGGATCGACGGCCTGCCGTCCATCTTCCCCATGCAGGTGAAAGGGCCGGACGGCGAGATCGTCTACCTGACCCAGATCGACGGCGACCTCAGCGAGCACGACCTGCCCCGCGCCGCGACGCTGATCGACAAGCTGTTCATCCTGGTGCTCGCCTGCTCCGACATGAACGCGTCCGGCGCCTGGCTGGAGCGCGTGGCGGGGGTGACGCAGGGGCCGCCGATGGAGCTGGTCTACACGATGATCGCCGACGCCTTCGGCCTGCCGCACGAGCAGCTGCACACCATCGCCACCCTGACCCACGGGCGGGACGTCTTCCTGGAGATCGACCAGTACCCGCCGCAGGCGACGCTGCGGCCCTCCCGCCCCGGCGAGCTGCCGCCGGGCGTCGCGCTGTGCACCCTGCTTCGCCCCGACCTCGACGCCTGCCCGGGTCCGTGGCTCACCCCGCCGCAGGCAAGGGACGGCGCGCTCTACGCCGGGCGACGCGCGGGGGTGGTGCAGGGGCCTGACGGCGTACGCGTCGAGCTCATCGAGACCGCCGCCGCGCCGCGTTAGGGCCGACGGGCGTTCACGTCCCGGTCGGCGCCAAGCCGGAAGGTGGGGGCTGAACCCTGGCGGGCCTCCCCGCCCAACCTGGGAAGCGGATGCGCACCAGCCAGTAGACCAGCAGGGCCAGGATCACGAGCTGCGGCGCGAAGAAGGCGGGCGGCACGTGGTAAGGCCCCGGCAGCAGGCGCGCGAAACCGTTGGTGAAGGCCGAGCCGGAGGCCATCGCCAGCGCGAAACACATGCGCCAGAGATGGCGGGCCGTCCGCCGTTCCGGAAAGGCCGCGGCCCAGCACCATGCGCAGGTCGCCGAGCGCCGCCGTCGCGATCACCCCGGAGAAGACGCACAGGGCTATGAGGATGGGGCCGCGGATCACGAACGCCGTCCTGACCAGGGTCACGCCGGTGACGATCTGGAAGATGAGGAGCGCGAAGGGCAAGCACAGAGCGAGGGACACCGCGAGCGCGATCCTCTCGGACACGCCGCCGCCGCGCTCCCGCCTGCGGCCCGCGAGCCAGGCGGTGACGACCAGGTACAGGCTGAAGACCGCGATCAGGACATTCACCGCCTGACCGGGGCGCCTGAGGCATCCGCCCCGTGCACCTGAAAGACCAGCTTCGCCAGGCCCAAACCGATCGTGCTAACCTCGCCCACGGACGCCTCCCTCGAGTGATGATCACACCTCACTCTGACACCTAGATGCCGTCGGGGGGCGTCCACCCCATCGCTTTTCGGACACCTGGCAGCTGGTCATCAACACCGGCACCACCATCGTGACCTTCCTGATGGTGTTCCTCATCCAGAACACGCAGAACCGCGAAAGTTCGGCCCTGCACGCCAAGCTCGACGAACTGATCCGGGCGGTTGAGGAGGCGCAGGACCGCTACATCGGCCTCGAACGCCGGTCCGAGGCCGAGATCGAAGACTTGCGGGCCGACTGCGAAGGCGCGGAGCACATGCCCACGAGCACGGGCTCCAAGCACGTCGCGACGGGCCTCCTGAGCGGCTAAGGGCCGGGCGGGCGCAGACGCCGGGTTCGGGTCTCCGCCCGTTCAGGGGGCGGGCGGCTGAGCCCGGCGCCGGGCGGCGAGCTCGGTGAACGTCGCCGTGCCGACGCCGTACGACGCCCAGTCCTTGTAGTCGAAGTGCCACCACTCCTGCGGGTAGACGGTGAAGCCCTGCGCCTCCGTGGCCGCGCGCAGGAGCCGGCGCAGCGCCCGCTGGCGGCTCGTGCCGCCCACGAAGTCTGCATAGGAGCGCGTCGACATCTCGTCGTAGCGCCCGGGCATCTCGACGGGCTCGCCGGTCCGCAGGTCGTAGAGCGTCAGGTCCACGGCGCAGCCGCGGTTGTGCTTGGAGCCCTCCGCGGGGTCGGCCACGAAGACGTGGTCCGCAGGCGGGGTGGCGTCCCAGAACATCCTGGTCACGAACCACGGCCTGTAGGCGTCATGGATCAGCAGGCCGTAGCCCTCGGCGGCCAGCGCCGCCTGCGCCCGGCCGAGCGCCTGCGCGGCGGGACGCTGCATGTAGGCGTCGGCGCGTTCGTAGAGCGGGAAGCCCATGAAGTTGTTCGAGGTCGCATAGCGGATGTCGAGCCTGATCCGCGGATCGACGTCGGTGAGCGCCACCAGGTCGGCCGTCCGCTTGCCCGTCTCGACGGGAGGCGACGCGGCGAGCGCCGAGGCCCGGACCTTCGCGGGATCGGCCCTCACCTGCGCCTGGATGGCCGCCGCCGCCTCGGCCCCGAAATCGTGGCGGCGCAGCCGCACGCGATCGACCGTGACGACGGCGGCGACCCCCCGCCCCTCGAACGCCAGCGTCGACCCCGCCGACGTGTAGCGGCCGCCGCCGAGAGACGTCAGGGGCGCCTCGTGCAGGCCATGCCCGTCGGCGAACGGGCGACCGCCCGCCTCGTAGATCGTCAGGACGTCGTCGGCGCTCCCGTACTGGCCGAGCAGCCCCGCGACGGCCGGCGAAGGCGGAGGAGGCAGGGCCGCGGCGGGGATCTCCCGCGCGAGAACCGCCAGAACCAAGAGCGTGAGGACCGGACGGATCGCCATGCGCCGATGGTGCCGCGCTGTGGGACGGCCGACAAGCGGAACATCGACGCCGACGCTGCGGGAGGCCGTCCAGCCGCGGCGCTCAAGCCTCAGTGGAGCTTTAGACGCGGCCTCACGATGTTGTTGACCTTGCTCACGACGATGAAGGCCAAGCCGCTGAGCCATCCGTGGATGGCGATGAGGTGCATCCGGTAGAGGCTGATGTAGGCGAAGCGCGCCAGCCGGCCTTCGACGGCCATGTGACCGCCCACCAGGTTGCCCATGAGGCTTCCCACCGTCGAGAAGCGGCTGAGCGACACCAGCGACCCGTGGTCGTGGTAGACGAATGGCTTGAGCGGCCGACCGTCCATCAGCGCCAACAGGTTGTGGAAGGCCGTCTCCGCCATCTGGTGCGCGGCCTGCGCACGGGGCGGAACGGGACGTCCGCTTTCCTGAAGGAAGGCGCAGCAGTCGCCGATCGCCAGGATGCGGTCGTCGCGGGTGGTCTGCAGGGTGGGCCGCACCACCACCTGGTTCCCCCGGCCTGTCTCCAGCCCGGCGATGTCGCGGAGGAAGTCCGGCGCCTTCACCCCCGCGGCCCAGACGCGCAAGTCCGCGGCCACGACCTCGCCCGAACCCAGCCGCACGCCGTCGGGCAGGACCTCGGTCACCGGCATGCCGGTCACGACGCGGACCCCCAGCGCCTCCAGCTGGCTGTGCGCCGCCTGCGCCAGGGGCTCCGGCAGGGCGGGCAGGATGCGAGGACCGGCCTCGATCAGCGTCACCTGAAGGCGGCTCTCGTCGAACACCTCCAGCCCGTAGAATTTGAGGGCGGCCGCCGCATTGAACAGTTCGGCCGCCAACTCCACGCCTGTCGCCCCGCCGCCCACGATGGCGACCCGGACGAAGGCCGGCGCCGTCGGATCGTAGGACAGCGTGCGCGACACGCGCAGGCAGTGGTCCAAGAGCTTGTGGCGGAACTTGTCGGCCATCCGCTGGTCGTCGAGGAAGAGCGCGTTCCGCGCCGCCCCAGGCGTGCCGAAGTCGTTCGACACCGATCCCACCGCCAGGACGAGGTAGTCGTAGCGCAGGCGGTGGACGCCCATGATCTCGGCGCCGTCCTCCTCCACCAGCGGGGCCAGGACGATCTCGCGCGCCTCGCGGTCGATGTCCTGCAACGCGCCCATGAAGAAGCGGTATCCCCAGCGGTAGCAGTGGCTGCGATATCCGACCTCGTCGAGGTTGGCGTCCAGCGAGCCCGCCGCCACCTCGTGCAGCAACGGTTTCCAGATGTGGGTCCGGTTGCGCTCGACCAGGATGATGTCGTGTCGGCGACGGCCGAAGCGCGCCCCGAGCCGCGTCACGAGCTCCAGACCCCCTGCTCCGCCGCCCACGACGACGACCTGGATTTTCTTGGCCACTGTCAGAGCGCCCCGGAGCGCGTCACCGATCGCTTGAAGACCGTCGTCAGGCGAGCGCGGCGAGGCTGGCCGCAAGGTCGGCGCTTCGGAAGGGTTTAGTCAATCTCGGGAGATCCGAGTCCAAGCCGTCGGTCTCCGCGTATCCGGACACGACGAGCACCTTCACCGCATGGCCCCCGCCGCGCAGCGCGCGGGCGAGGTCGGCGCCGGACATGCCCGGCATCAGGTGGTCGGTGACGAGCACGTCCGGGCGCAGCCCCTGCGCGATCAGCCGCAGCGCCTCCTCCGCCGAGGTCGCCTCGACCACGGCGTAGCCGAGCTCGCCAAGCATGTCGGCGGTGCTGAGCCGGACCAGCTCCTCGTCGTCGACCAGAAGGACCGTTCCCCTGGGTCCGGAGGCCAGTGATTGCCCGTCCCCGGGCGCGTTGGGGGGTGCCCGGGCCTCGGCCGTGGCGGGCAGCCAGAGCTCGATGTTCGTGCCGAGACCGCGGGCGCTTGTGATCGTGAGCGCGCCGCCGAGCTGCGAGGCGAGACCATGCGCCATGGACAGGCCCAGCCCCGTGCCCTTGCCGACGCCCTTGGTGGAGAAGAAGGGCTCGACGGCGCGCTTGAGCGTGGCCTCGTCCATGCCCTCGCCGGTGTCGGCGACGGACAGCTTGAGATAGGTGCCGGGCGGTACGCCGGCGCGGTGCTGGCGCTCCACCGCCTCGACCTCCACCGAGATGCGCAGCGTCCCGCCGTTCGGCATGGCGTCGCGGGCGTTCACCGCGAGGTTCAGGATGGCCATCTCTAGCTGGTTGGGATCGGCCTTGGCCGGCGGCAGACCGTCAGGCGCCTCGACCGCGACCCGGATCTGCGGGCCGGTCGTGCTGGAGATCAGCTCGGCCATGCCCCGAACCAAGGGCGCGAGGTCGACCGGGACGGGCTGCAGCGGCTGGCGGCGGGCGAAGGCGAGCAGGCGCTGGACCAGGGTCTTGGCCCGCTCGGCCGACTGGACGGCGCCGGCGATCAGACGCTGCTCGCGCTCGCCGCCAAGACGGGATCGCTGCAGCATGTCGAGCGAGCCGACGATGGGCGTCAGGAGGTTGTTGAAGTCATGGGCGACGCCGCCGGTGAGGCTGCCCATCGCCTCCATCTTCTGGGACTGACGCAGAGCTTCCTGCGCGGCCGCCAGTTCCGCCTCGGCCCGCAGGCGGTCGGAGATGTCCGTCGCGAGGTGGAAGGCGCCGATGACGGCCCCGTGGGCGTCGCGCAGCGGCGTGTAGTGGATCTCCCACAGCGGCTGGCCGAATTCCGGACGGCCGAACGCCTCCGTCACCGTGAACCGTTCGCCGGTCAGGGCGCGCGACATCAATCCGCGCATGACCTCCCTCTGCTCGGGGAGGAACAGGTTGGGGAAGACGTCGCCCAGCTTCGTGTCGAAGCCGTTCACCCTTCGGAATTCGTCGTTGTGCGCCTTGTTGAAGGCGATCAGGCGATAGTCGTGATCGAAGGCGCAAATGGGCGAGGTCGTCGCCTCGATGATGTCGCGGTGGAAGCGCAGTTCGGAGGTTCGCTCCGTGACCTGCGCCTCCAGCGTTTCGTTGAGTCGATGAAGCTCATCATCCGCCTGCTTGCGCTCCGTGATGTCGGTGAAGAGCACGGCCACGCGCCGGTCCTGCGCCGCGCCTATGCGGAAGGCGTGGACATCGAGCCACCGGGCCAGCGGTTCGGCCCAGTTCTCGAAACGGACGGCGCGGCCGGTGCGGGCGACCTCGCCGTAGATGTCGAACCAGCGCCTTTCGAGGCCGGGTAGGGCTTCACGGACCCATTGTCCTACGATCCCCTTCAGCCCGGTCTGCCGTTCAAAAGCCGGATTGGCCTCTACGTGCCGGTAGTCGATCGCGCGGCCGTCTTCGTCAAACTTCAGTTCCAGGACGCAGAAGCCCGCGTCCATCGCCTCGAACAGCGTCCGGTAGCGGTTCTCGGTGCTGGCGAGCCGATCCTCCGTCCGCCTTCGCTCCGAAATGTCCATCGCCGTGCCCGCGACGCGCACGCAGACGCCCGCCGCGTCGAACACACCGCGTCCCTTGGCGGCGACCCAGCGCACCACGCCGTCCTCGGCGCCGATCGTGCGGTACTCCACGTCGTACAGCGCGCGCCGGGCCGGGTCGGCGGCGGCGGCGTAGGCCTCGGCCGTGCGGTCGCGGTCCTCGGGATGCAGGCCGGCGTAGAAGTCGGCCATGCTGACCGGCACGTCGGCGGAGATGCCGAACATGGCCTTGGTCCTAGGCGGCCAGATCAGCCGGTCGTTGACGGGATCGACGTCCCAGAACCCGACCTCAGCGTTCTCGGTGGCCAGCCGTAGCCTCCCGGCGCTCTCCTGAAGCTCGCCTTCGGCCTTGCGCCGCTCCAGCGCCATGGCGAACTGGACGACCAGGGTGCGCAGCGCCTCGAGCTCCCCGCTTGAGAACGGGCCTTCCCGGCGTCCGAACGACAAGGTGCCGAAGAGCCCATCGCCCGACACCAACGGCGCGCTGAAGTAGGTGTCGAGCCCGAGGCTCTTCAGGAACTGAACGTGCGGGTCGTGCGAAGCCTGGATGCCCGTGACATGCGTCGGCTCGCGGGTCGCGGCGACGATGCCGCACACGGTCTGCCCGAACTCGATCCGGGCGGCCGTGCGCTCCTGCTCCGGCGTCAGGCCGGCGGCCGCGACGAGGCGGAGGTCGGGATCGCTGCAGCGATAGTGGAAGCCGGCGTCAAGGCGGAACCCTTCGGCGATAAGTCCGAACAGTTCGCCCACCGCGCCGGCGGGATCGTTCCTTGCCAGGAGCAGCGACGAGGCTTGCGAGAGGAGCGACAGCCGGTGCGCGTGCCGCTCCGCCCTGGCGCGTTCGACCTTCGCCACGGCCTCCGAACGCCGGAGCTCCAGCCGCGCCATCGTCTGGGAGGCCAGCACCTTGAGCGCCCGCGACTGCCGCTCGCTCAATCCCTGGGGACGCGGCCGGGTGTCGAGCACGCAGACCGTGCCGAGCGGAAGCCCCTCCGGCGTCTCGAGCAGCGCGCCGGCGTAGAAGCGCAGACCGTCGGCCACGTGCACCAATGGGTTGCTGTCGAAGCGTGGGTCAGCCGTCAGGTCGGACACGACGAACACGCCGGTCTGGAGCAGCGCGTGGCGGCAGATCGAGACGTCGAGCGGCAAGGTGTCCGCGCCGATCCCCACCTCCGCCTTGAACCACTGCCGGTCCGCGGCGATCAGGTTGACCACCGCGATCGGAGCGTCCAGCAGGTCGGCGGCCAGGGCCGCCACGTCGTCGAACGCGGGCTCGCGCCCCGTATCCAGGATCGCATAGCGGTCGAGGGCGGCCAGCCGTTCGGCCTCGGTCCAATCCGGAGTTCCCGAGCACGGCGCGGCTTCCGCAAGGGCGGCCGCCGGCTCCCCCGCCGCGTCGTCGGCGCTGGAGGCCGGAAGGCGGTTGGCGACGTCGCTCATCCCTCCCTCCTACGCACCCTCGGTCGCCCCACGGAGTGGGTCAGCATCCCGTACGAGGTCAAGACCCGTCGCAGGCGTGACTCCGTTCAACCTCGCTTCGCCGACATCCGGCTCCGTCCCGGTCACACCAGCCGTTCCTGAACCGACGGAACAGCCGCGGGCTCCGCCCGTTCGCCCCGCCGCCGTAACTCACTCTGCGCGCTGAAGCGCCAGTCGGGGTCGCGCTCCCTGGCCAGGCCGAGCAGGTCGTCGAGCGCGAGGGCGGTCCAGGCCTTGCCGCGGAACGGGCCGGCGGGCACGCGCGGCAGCAGCCCCGGCTCGCGGCTCCAGGCGAGAAGCTGGCCGAGCGAGGCCGCGTTCAGCAGGTCGCGCAGGTGGTGCGCGGTGACGTAGGCGTCGGGCAAGGCGCGATGCGCGGGCAGGCCCATTTCGTGGACGAGGCCCTCCGGCATGCGTTGGTAGCGCAGCGCCTGGTTGGAGAACCGCGGCAGGTGCGGCCACACGCGCAACGCGCACTTCCACGTGCAGATCCACGGCGCGCCCCCGGCGAGGGCGGGCCGGCAGTAGCGCTGTTCGAAGGCCGCCCGGTGGGCCGCGAGCGCCAGCACCCCGCCCGGAGGCCGCAGCACCTGCGGCGCCATCACTCGCCAGAACGGGGCGCCCTCGACCTGCGCATCCAGGATGTGATGGATCGCCATCGTGTCGGGAGAGATCGGCCGCCCGGGATTGACGAACTTGGCGCCGCGCCTGTCGCTCAGCTCCCACCGCCCCCCCGAGGACTGGACGACATCCTGCCACCCGATCTCGCAAACGTCGTCGAGGCCGCTCCCCGCCGTCTCCAGGTCGATGACGCGGATGCGGTCGGGCGGCGGGGACGGGGCTTCCATGCGCTTCGACACATGGGGCGCCGCGCCGACAATGCGAAGCGGAAGTGGAGCGGCGGATCGTGTGCGGATCGACGTCGGCCGGCGGGCATCCAACGCGTTCGCTCGACCGACCGCCTGGGCGCGGGCGCCTGGCCGCGCGGCCTACAGCCGCGCTCGCTTGTTCAGGGCCAGAGCAGCCTCGCGCCGACGGCGAGCGCCAGCGCGGGCGGCATGACCAGCGCTCCCACCTTCAGGAACCGCCAGAAGCCGACATCCTCGCCTTCGCGTCGGATGGCGGTCAGCCACAGGATGGTGGCCAGCGAGCCGGTGATCGACAGGTTGGGGCCGAGGTCCACCCCGATCAGCAGCGCGTCGACCACCTTCTGCGGCGGGTGCGCCTGGGCGATGGCGGTGGAGGCGATCAGGCCCGCGGGCAGGTTGTTCATCAGGTTCGAGACGACCGCCAGCACGCCGCCGGCCGCCACCGCGGTGGCGGCCTCATTCGCGCGGCCGCCGAGCGTCAGAGCGTGCCCGATCACGGCGATCAGGCCCGTGCGGTCCACCGCCTCCACCAGCACGAACAGCCCGGCCACCAGCGGCAGCACGGCCCAGGACACGCCCTTCACCGTCGCCCACGGAGCCTCGCGCTTGCGCGCCAGCACCGCGGCCATGGTGAGGAGGCCCAGGACGCAGGTCGGCAGACCGAGCGGCATGTCGCGCGCGGACACGACCAGCAAGGCCGCCGCCGTCAGGCCGATGCCCCCCAGCGCCGTCCAGCCGCCCGGCGAGAGGGGCAGCTGGTCGACGCCGCATTCGCAAGTCCCGCCGAGACGCCGGCCCTCGACCCGCCACAGCACGACGTAGGTCGCGACGATCGCCCCGATCGAGGGGAGGGCGAAGCTCGCCAGCCAGCGTCCCAGCGCCGGGGTGTGGTCTCCGTAGAGCACGAGGTTGGCGGGATTGGAGATCGGCAGCACGAAGCTCGCCGCGTTGGCGATGAAGGCGCAGATGAACAACAAAGGTAGGGCGTCGACCTTGGCCTTCTTGGCGGCGGCGAACACCGCGGGGGTCAGGACCACCGCGGCCGCGTCGTTGGAGAGGAAGGCGGTCGCCACCACGCCGACGGCGTAGATCAGCAGGAACAGCCGCCTGGGCGACCCCTTCGCCCGGTTCACGGCGGCGGAGGCGACCCAGTCGAACAGCCCTTCGCGCCGCGCCGTCTCCGACAGCAGCATCATCCCGATGAGGAACAGATATACGTCCGTCCCCTTGCCCACCGCCGCCAAGCCGTCCGTGATGGGCAGGAGCCCCAGCGCGAGGAGCGCCGCGGCTCCCAGCACCGCCCATGTCGCCTCGGGCAGCCTGAACGGCCGCACGATCACGCCC
>CAZZZR010000004.1:0-29412 GCA_964658605.1 uncultured Caulobacter sp.
ATCATCACGGGCCCGCGCGGCCCGGCGTAGGGGGCGCCGCGCGTCAAGTCGGCCAGGAACTCGGTGTGGCCGGGAAAGCCGAACCCCGCCTCGTACAGCGGCGCCTTGGCGATCGGGGCGGTGACGAGCCCGCTGACTGCGCCCGAAAGCGCCAGCCCCACCGCCGTCTCGATCCAGCGGATCACCGCGCCCGCATAGGCGGAGGAGGGTTTGCCCGCGACGACGGGCAGCGTCAGCGGCAGGTCGATCACCGGCAGGGCGTCGGCGAACACCGCGGCCGCCTCGTCCGCGCCGCCGACGCGTTGCACGCGCGCCGCGCCCCGCGTGCCCGCGGCGGCCAGGGCGTCGTGGTCGCCGACGACGACGAAGCCGGGCGCCTCGAAGCGCAGCTCCCGCCAGGCCTTGACCACCACCTCCGGACCGACCCCGGCCGGGTCCCCAAGGCTGAGCGCGAGGGGCTTGAGCGCCGGGGGGCGCGGGGCGGAAGGCGCGGCGGGGGGCTCCGGCGTCACCGGCTCTCGATCGAGGCCGAATTGCGCAGGTCGCGCAGGTAGCGGCGGGCGATCATGGTGATCTGCTCGCCGTAGAGCCGGTTCTCCACGTCCTGCCGCGAGGGCTCCTGCGCGCCGCCGGTGCGCCGGCCGCACAGGGCGATCAGGTTCAACCCGGTGGAGGTGCGCACCGGACCGCCGATCTGGCCGGGCTTCAGGTCGGCGACGGCGGCCTTGAACGCGGGCGCCAGCTCGTCGAGGTTCGTCTCGCCGAGGTCGCCGGTGGCGGCGACGCCCGGAATCTTGGCCGCTTCGATCGACAGCTTGGCGCAGTCGGGCGCGACGGCCTTGAGCTGGTCCAGCTTGGCGGTCGCCTCGGCCACCTGCGCGGGCGTGGCGGCGGGGTCGAGGCGGACGGCGGCCTGCTGCACCTTCACCATCGTGCCCGTGCCGCCCGCGCGCTTCTCGCGCAGCGCCACGATGTAGACGCCGTCGCTGGTGGGGATGGGATCGGAGATCGCGCCGGTCTTGAGCGTCGGCAACACGGGCTGGAGCGCGGCGGGGATCTGGCCTTCCACCAGCCAGCCCTCGTCGCCCCCATTGGCCGCGCTCGGCAGGGAGGAGAATTGGCGGGCGACGGCGGCGAAGGGAGCGCCCTGGCGAAGCTGGGCCACGAGCTGCGTCGCCCCCTGCAGCGCCGCCTCCGCGCCGCCGGCGCGCTGCGCGTCGATGAACACCTCGCTGACGAGGTACTGCGGCTTGGCGGCGTCGGCGTTGAAGCGGGCAAGGTAGGCGTTCACCTGCTCGTCGCCGACATGCACGTTGTCGCGGAAGCGGCCGCCGATGTAGCGCTGCCAGGCCAGCTGGGCCGTGGTCTGGGCCCGCAGGGTGGCGGGGGCGATGCCGACCTGCGCCAGGCTCTTCTGCAACTGCGCGCCGGTGAGATGGTACTGACGGGCGAGGTTGTCGATCTCCTCGTCGACCTCCTTGTCGGTGGGGATCAGCTTGATCCCCTTCTGGCGGGCCTCGACGGACTTGATCTCCGCCATCTGCAACCGCTCGTCGATCAGGCCGCGCAGGGCCTCGCGCTCGATTTCGGGCAGGTTCTGCTCGGTGGGCTGGACTCCCGTGGAGGCGATGACGAGCTGGATGCGCTGGCGCAGGTCGTAGGTGGAGATGATCTCGCCGTTCACCGTGGCGGCGACCGACTCGCCCATCGGGCGCACGGGACGCGCCTCGGCCGTGGGCGGCGAGGCGGGGGAATCGACCGTGGGCGCCGCGCCGTCGGCGGGAGCTTGCGCCGCCGCCGGCTGGGCCTTCTTGACGGCGCGCGGAGGAGCGGCCCACGCGCCGGCCGCAGCGCAGACCAGGAGGGTCGTCGCACCGCACGCCAGAAGTCGCCGCAAGCCCATCGTCACGTTCCTGTCCGAAGCCGGTCGCCGCACGATCACCGGGTGCGCCCGCGATTACCCGATGTCGTATCGCCCAATATGGCGAGCGTTAGGCGGAAGGTGATGGAGTCGGAGGTTCCAAGCACGCCCGAGTAGGTTTCGTCGTGCGTGTAGATCGTGTCCACCCTCACGCAGTCGTCATGGTAGGTGAGGATCAGCTGCGACTGGGGAAAGACGTTCTGTCGCATGTCGCGGGAGATCGCGCCGCTCACCGTCCAGTTCCGGGTGACGGCGAAGCCGCCGGAGAACTGCACGTCCTCCACGCGGCCGATGGCGACCTGCCCGGTGCTGTCGATCACCTCGCCGCTCTCGTTGTAGGAGTAGCGCACGCCGGCGTTGAAGCGGCTGAAGCCGACGTTCAGTCCGGCCTCGTTGCGGTGCACCGCCAGCGTCTCGGCGTCGAGCCGCTGGCGCACGAAGAAGGAAACTCCGGTCAAAGGGCTCACGGTGGCGCCGTACACCCAGTCCGACGCGGTGCCCTGCACGCCGGTGGTGGGAAGGAAGGCGTTGTCCGCCTGGGTGCGGAACACCCGGCCCGCGGTGAAGCTGGCGCTGTGGTTGGCGCCCCAGAGCACGTCCGCGCGGCCGCCGATGTTGGCGCGGAAACCACTCTCCTCCAGGTCGAAGCCCGGCAGGCGGTTCAGGGAGAACAGGTTGGTCTCGTCGAACTCGAAGGCGACGCTGTCCTCGTCGGGGATGTTCGGGTCGAGCTTCAGGCGGGGCGAGTAGGCCAGCTGGACCACGGGCTCCAGGATCACGCTGCCCGTGCTCCCGATCGGCCGGTAGAAGGGCCAGCTGGCGGTGACGCCCACGGTCGCGTCCCCGCGCGTGGCGACGCCGTCGGCCTGGCGTGTGGTGCTGACGCCGTTCACGGCCGTGGTGATGGTCGGATTCCCGTCGATCCCATAGACGTCGCCGCGCGCCTGGACGTAGGGCTCCATCCGCAGGCCGCCGGCCAGGGTGAAGTCCCGCCGCCATTCCACGTCGCCGCTGGCGCGCTGGCTGCTGGTGTAGCTGAGGATGCTGCCCCGGTCCGTCAGAGTGGAGAGGAAGGGGTTGGTGCCGGCGCGCTCCGGCCCGCGCAGGATGAGCGCGTTGTCCGGATCGAGCACGGACTGGACGGTGTCGGTGCGGCTGAGCACCACGCCGCTGGCGTGCAGGCGCAGCCGGCCGCCGAAGATCGGGGTCTGGGGGTCCCATCGTGCATCGATCAGCGGACCGACCACGGGGAAGGACTTGCTGCTCTCATACAGGCCATGGCCCTGCGCATCGGTCCCGTAGGCGCGCAGCGACTGGAAGCTCAGCGCCGAGATCGACAAGAACGACGACAGGTCGATCCGCTGGGTGAACACCTGACTGATCAGGCGGTCGGTGTCGGCGGGGAAGGGGCCCCGGTCCTGGAACACCTGCGGGATCGAGTAGCGACGGAAGAAGGTAGGGTCGGTGGTCCGCTCCAGTCCAAAGCCCCAGTCCCACGCCTTGCTGAGGTCGAAGCGGCCGTTGGCCAGGATGTAGCTGCGGTTGGTGTCGTCGCCGTACGTGCCGTGGCTGTCGAACAGCGCCTCGTGCGTGTAGCCCGCGCGGATGTCGAGCTGACCTGAATAGAAGCGCTCGCGGTACTGCACGTTCAGGAGCGGGTTGACGCTGGTGTTGATCTGGGGCGCGACGGTCAGGTCCGCATAGTCGGTGAGCGCGAAATAGTAGGGCTGCTCGTAGGAGAAGCCGCGCCGCTTGGAAATGGTGATCTTGGGCGCCAGCAGGCCGGAGCGGCGGTCCGACGTCGGGTCCGGGGTCCAGAACAGCGGCGCGTAGAACACCGGCAGGCCCAGCACGCGGATCACCGCGTGGCGGTAGTAGACGACGCTGTGGACCTTGTCCTCGACGATGGTCGAGGCCTGGATGGAGAAGGTCGGCGTCTTGGGCGTGACGCCGTCGGCCTTGCAGATGGCGCA
The DNA here is from genome assembly GCA_964658605.1 of uncultured Caulobacter sp. GTDB lineage: Bacteria > Pseudomonadota > Alphaproteobacteria > Caulobacterales > Caulobacteraceae > JASLDZ01. The sequence goes on from CAZZZR010000004.1 coordinate 3,895, forward strand.
GGGCGTGAGGATCGCGTTCTTGAATTCGTTGACGGTATCGCTGCGCTTGATCGCGGTTCCGGCGGCGACGACGGTGGTCGGACTCTTGGTCGTGCCGCCGCCGAGCCGGGCGGCGAAGCCCGTCGCCACGCCCGCGCGGAGCTGGTCGTCGAGCTCGGTGTCCTGCGAATACTCCACCGTGGCGTCGGCGTTGACGATGACCACGTTCCCCGAGGCCCGCACGAGACCCGAGACGGTGTCGTAGACGATCCTGTCCGCGCGCAGGGTGCGCCCGTTGACCCGCGCCTCGACATGGCCCTGGCCGCTGACGATCTTGCGGCCCCGATCGTCCACCAGGACGTCGGCCTCGAGGAAGATCTCGTTGGGCGTCAGCCCGTCCGCGCCGGGGGGCGAGGGGGCGGCCCGCGGCTCCGGCGGCGGCGCGCCGTACGTCGGCAGCAGCCGGGGCGGTCCGAGCACGTCGGGCGGCGCGTGCTGCAGGTCCAGCGCGCCGGACTGCGAGGCGATCTGCGGGTTGCCCGCCGCATCGATCTGGGCCGAGGCGGGCGCGGCCGCCGCCGCCAGCGCCAGGGCCGCCGGTCCCGCCAGCCATGCGGCCCGGAAGCTCGGCCGGAAACGAACCCGGTGCGCGCACGGAAGAGGAAGCGTCCGGATCGACCGGAGCGGCGGGGTCACGGGCGCGGCATCCTCTCAGCGCGCGCCGCCGCGGCGCGGGCGGCGACGGATACGGTGTCGCCGGTCTTGCGCCGGCTGCACGGTTTCCTCCGACACCCGCAGGGCGAAATCAACCGTCCTCGGTGTAGAGCAGCAACGTCACGCCCGCGAGTAGCGCCAGGGACGCAGGCGCCCAGGCCGCCAACGCCACCGGAGCCACCGCCGCGCGGCCCAGCGCCTGGCACAGCTGGCCGACGAAGAAGAACAGGAAGCCCAAGCCCACGCCCGCTCCGGCGAGCGCCGCCAGCCCGCCCAGCCGCTGCAGCCGCAGCGAGAAGGCCGCCGCCAGGATCGCCATGGCCGCGTACATCAGGGGCGTCGCCAGGAGCTGCTGCCACTGGAGGCGGTAGCTCACGGCCGAGAAGCCGGCGGCCTCCGTCCGCGCGATCATTCCGGGCAGGCTCCAGAACGGGATCGAGCCCGGAGAGGAGAACCGCTCCAGCGCGGACCGCTCGTCCAGGGTGGAGGGGAGCGACAGCGAGTCCACCAGCGTCGCGGGCTGGCCGGGCGTCCCCTCGCGCGCATGGCTCAGAATCCAGGTTCCGTGCTGCAGCCGCGCCTCCTGCGCGTCGTAGCGCCGGCTGAAGACCAGCGCGCCGCCCTGCTCGATGGAGAAGACGAACAGCGACACGTCGCGCAGCCGCACCCCGTCGCGCCCTTCGCGGGCGGCGGCGCGGATGATGACCTGCTGCGACCGGGAGCCCTGGCGCAGCCAGACCGTCTTGGGCGCGGTGTTGAGGTAGCCGCTCATCAGGATCGCCTTGTCCCGCTCGTAGCGGTCGTTCATCGCCGCCGTGACGGGGTTCAGCGCTGTGATGCTGAAGGCGCCGACCAGCGCCGCCGCGCCCGCCGCCGGCAGGGTGAAGCGCCACGCCGAGATCCCCGCCGCGCGCATCGCGGTCAGCTCGCTGCGGCGGTTCATGTTGGCGAAGGCGCCCAGCACGCCGAACAGGAAGGCGAAAGGGAACAGGATCAGCACGACGCTAGGCGACTGCAGTAGGGTCAGCCCGATCAGCTGGCCGACCGAACTGTCCTTCGCCCGCACGCCGACGTCGCGGGAGATGGCGACGAAGTCCACCAGGAGGATGATCGCCGCGATCACCGCCAGCGCCATCGCCACGCCCCACAGGGCCCGCACCAGCACGTAGCGCTGGATGCGTCCGAGACCCGGGACCCCGTTCGTCACGCCGGCAGCCGTTGCAGGGGCGTCGCGCCCAGCGCGGCCTTGAGTCCGATGGAGCGCAGGGCGCCCTGGCCGAACAGCCGTCGCCCGATCCACACCGTGGGCGCCAGCGGGATCAGCCACTGCAGCAGGTTGAGCGCGGGCGTGGCGTCGCAGGCGGCCTGGGCGGCGAACCCCAGGATGCGGATGCCGCCGGCCGTCGCCGCCGCGATCGCGATCCGCCGGCCGTAGCCCAGCCGGCTGAAGGCGCCCCCCAGGACGGCGTTCAGCGCCAAAACCACGAAGGCGATGTTGTAGATCGGCGACGTCAGCCGCGCGTTGCCCTCGGCCAGCAACTTCTTCCGGTTGTTCTTCTCCCAGTCGTAGCGCTTGTCGGGGAAGAACAGCTCGTGCGGGTAGCGGTCCGACACCTTGTAGGTCACCTCTTCGGTGGTGTTCACGTAAGGCGCCAGGTCAAAAACGTTGTCGGTGAAGGCCAGGTAGTTGAGAATGTCGTGGTTGTTGAACTCCTGCCGCGAGCCGTCGGTCAGGATCATCACCGGCTCGCCGGCCTTCTTGACGATCAGCCCGCGCTTGGCGGCGTAGGTGGCGGAGCGGCCCTGGCCCTTGTCCTGGTAGATGAAGACGTTCTTCAGCCGCCCCGCCCCGTCCGCCTCCTGGGCGTAGATGGTCAGGCCCTGCGAAGGCTCGTTGAACTCGCCTTCGTGCACCAGGGTGGCGACGAGGTCGGTGCGCACCTTGAACAGCTCCTCGCGCATCCGTCGCGTCGCCCAGGGCTGCACCCAGAGGTTCACCACCAGCGTCAGGAGCGCGGCGGCGACGGCCAGGCGCATGGCCGGCGCGCTCACCCGCCAGCGGCTCATGCCGCCGGCGAAGCAGACCACGATCTCCTGCTCGGTATGCAGCCGGTTGAGCGAGACCAGACAGGCGACGAACAGCGCGATCGGGAGGGTGATCACCGCCGTCGACGGCAGGCTCAGCGCCACGACCTTCAGGAACACGACGGCGCTCTGGCGCTGATCGACGATCAGGTTCAGCGTCGTCAGCATCTGGCTCAGCACCGCCAGGGTTGTCAGCGCCGCGACCGCAGCCAGCGTCGGCCAGGCGAGCTGGCGCAGCAGGTAGGTCTCGATCCGTCGCATGGGCCTCCGTCGAGCGCCCGCCGCCGGGAGCGGCTAGGGGGCCGCTTCTACACGCGTTGCGCGCCGCCACAACCGCGCTAAGACCAACACCCGCTCTCCAAGGACCGTCCATGGACATCGCCTTCGTCGCCGATTCCGATCCCCTCGCCGGCAAGGCCGCGGCCGTGCTGGCCTTCGAGGGCGAGGCGCTGGGCGGCGCGGCCGCGGCGCGCGACACGGCGGCGGGAGGCGCGATCGGCCGGGCGACGGCGGGCGGCCGCTTCAAGGGCGCCAAGGGGTCCAGCCTCGACCTCGTCGCGCCCGCGGGCGGGGGACCGGAGCGGCTGCTGGTGATCGGCGCCGGCAAGCGGGGCGAGCTCGACGAAGGCTCGGTCGAGCAGGCGGCGGCGTCCGCCTTCGCCGCGGTGCGGGCCGGCGGCCTGCAGACGCTCGTGCTCGATTTCGACGCCTCGCCGGAGGAGGCGGCGCACGCGGCGCTCGGCGTGGCGCTGGCCGGTTACCGCTTCGACCGCTACCGCACCAAGGAGAAGGCCGAGGCCAAGACCTCGATTACCCGGGTCGAGGTGGTCACGGCCGATGTCGCCGCCGCCGAGGCGGCCTGGGCGCCCCTGAAAGCGCTCGCTGAGGCGGTGAGCTTCACCCGCGACCTCGTCTCCGAACCGCCGAACGTGCTGTTCCCCGAGGAATTCGCCGCCCGGATCAAGGCGCTGGAGCCCCTGGGGCTGGAGGTCGAGATCCTCGACGAGCCGGCCATGGAGGCGCTCGGCATGGGCTCGCTGCTGGCGGTGGGCCACGGCTCGGCCCGGCCCAGCCGGCTGGCGGTGATCCAGTGGAAGGGCGCCGCCGACTCGAACGCCCAGCCCATCGCCTTCGTCGGCAAGGGCGTGACGTTCGACTCCGGGGGCTTAAGCCTCAAGCCCGCCGACGGCATGGAGGACATGAAGTGGGACATGGGTGGCGCGGGCGCCGTCGCCGGCCTCATGCACGTCCTGGCCGCCCGCAAGGCCAAGGCGAACGTGGTGGGCATCCTGGGCCTGGTCGAGAACATGCCCGACGGCAAGGCGATGCGACCGGGCGACGTCGTCACCTCGATGAGCGGACAGACCATCGAGATCATCAACACCGACGCCGAGGGCCGCCTCGTTCTGGCCGACGCCCTCTGGTACTGCCAGGACCGCTTCAAGCCGGCCTTCATGGTCGACCTCGCCACCCTCACGGGCGCGATCATCGTGGCGCTCGGCCACGACTACGCCGGTCTCTACGCCAACGACGACGCCCTGGCGGAGAGGCTGCTGGCGGCGGGCAAGGCGGAGGGGGACGAACTGTGGCGCATGCCGCTTCCCGCCGCCTACGAGAAACAGATCGACAGCGCGATCGCGGACATGAAGAACATCGGCGGCCGCCCCGCAGGCTCCTCCACCGCCGCCCTGTTCCTCCAGCGCTTCGTCAACGGCGTCCCCTGGGCGCACCTCGACATCGCGGCGGTGGCGTGGCGCAAACCGGGTCCGAAGCCGACCTCCCCCGACGGAGCCACGGGCTTCGGCGTCCGCCTGCTGAACCGCCTGGTGGCGGACCACTACGAAGGCTGATGGCCGAGGCGCCCTGCGAGGTGTGGTTCTACCGCCTGGAGCGCTCCGGCGTGGACGAGGTGCTGCCCGAGCTCCTGCGCCGCACCCTGGAGCGGGGCTGGAGGGCGCGTGTAAAGGGGACCGACCCCGCCCGCCTCGCCGCGCTGGACGCCAGGCTCTGGAACGTCGGCCGCCCCGAGTCCGTCCTCGCCCACGGGCTGGCGTCCGAGCCCCACGCCGAGCGCCAGCCGATCCTGCTCTCGACCTCGGACGAGAATCCGAACGGCGCCCGCGCGCTGTTCCTGGTGGACGGGGCGCAGGCGTCCTCGCTCGACGGCTACGCGCGCTGCCTCGACCTGTTCGACGGGCGCGACGACGAGGCGATCGCCGCGGCGCGCGCGCGCTGGACGGCCGTCAAGGCGGCGGGCTCGGCGGTGAGCTACTGGAAGCAGACGGAGGCGGGACGATGGGAGAAGCAGGCGTGAGGCGCAACCTCCTCGCCGCGGCGGCGCTGCTGGCGCTCGCCGCCTGCGCCGACAAGGTGCTGCCGGTCGACAGCGCGGGACGCACCACCGCGCTGCCGACGGGGTCCGCAGCGGCCACCGCCCAGACGCCGCAGCCGCCGGAGGCCACCGCCTCGCCGCCCGGTCCGAACGACCAGTGCGGGGCGGCCGAGCTCGGCTACCTCGTGGGCAAGACGCGCACGGAGATCCCGGTGCCCATTGACCCGTCCAAACGCCGGGTGGTCTGCACAACCTGCCCAACGACGCAGGACTACCGGCCGGACCGGCAGACGATCACCTACGACGCGGCCACCAACCTCGTGGTCCGCGTCCGCTGCGGCTGACCTGGGCGCGGCCCGGACGGTCGCGATGGCTGCCGCTGGAACGGTTGGCCCCAAACCTCGCTTCCGCAACACCGCCGTTGAGAGATCGCAATGCCCGTCGCCGTGGAGGATCCCCGCGCCCCGTTCGGCGTCGAAGGCTTGGACGACATCCTCGGCGGCGGGCTGACGCCGTCGCGCATCTACCTGCTGGAAGGCACTCCGGGCGCCGGCAAGACGACGCTCGCGCTGCAGTTCCTGCTCTGCGGGCGCGAACTTGGCGAATCGGGGCTGTACATCACCCTCTCGGAGACCGAGCCGGAACTGCGCGCCGTGGCGCAATCCCACGGCTGGTCGCTCGAAGGGCTGTCGATCCACGAACTGGTCAGCGAAGCTGGCCTCGACCCCGAGGTCGAGCAATCGATCCTGCATCCCTCCGAGATCGAGCTGGGGGAGACGACGCGGACCGTCATGGAGCGGGTCGATTTCGAGCGGCCCGCCCGGGTGGTGTTCGACAGCCTGTCGGAGATGCGGCTGCTCGCGCAGAACCCGCTGCGCTATCGCCGCCAGATCCTGGCCCTGAAGCACTTCTTCGCCAACCGCGCCTGCACGGTGCTGCTGCTCGACGACCAGACCGCCAGCGGCAGCGACGTCCAACTCCACAGCATCGCCCATGGGGTGATCACGCTGGAACACACCGCGCAGGATTTCGGGACCCAGCGGCGGCGGCTGCGGGTGGTCAAGATGCGCGGCATCAAGTTTCGCGGCGGCTTCCACGACTTTTCCCTCGACACGGGCGGGATCGAGGTGTTCCCGAGCCTGGTGGCCGCCGAGCACAGCCGCGCCTACTCGCCCGAGCTCCTTTCGACCGGCCCCAGGGAGCTGGACGCCCTGCTGGGCGGCGGCCTGGCGCGCGGCGCCAACACCCTGCTCATGGGCCCGTCCGGCGTCGGCAAGACCACCACCGCGATCCGATGCGTTCTGACCGCGCTGGAGCGGGGCGAGACCTGCGCCTACTTCCTGTTCGACGAGGGGCTGAACACGATGCTGGCCCGCGCCGCCTCCATGTCGATGGACCTGCAACCCTACATCGACAGCGGCCTCCTTCACGTCCGCCAGATCGATCCCGCCGAGATCTCTCCCGGTGAATTCGCCAGCCTGATCCGCAAGGCCGTCACCGAAGACAACGCCGCCTATGTCGTGATCGACAGCCTGAACGCCTACCTCCAGGCGATGCCGGGCGAGAAGTTCCTGCTGTTGCAGATGCACGAAATCTTGAACTACCTGAATCAGCTGGGCATCGTCACGCTCCTCGTGCTGGGACAACATGGGTTGTTGGGGGAGGTCCGTAGCGACGTCGATCTCAGCTATCTCAGCGACGCGATCCTCCTGTTCCGGTTCTTCGAGGCGCGAGGCGAAATCCTGACCGCGGTCTCCGTGGTGAAGAGCCGCACGAGCGCGCACGAGCGGACCATCCGCGAATTCCGCCTGGGTGCGTCCGGTGTGCGCCTGGGCGAGGCGCTGACCGACTTCCAGGGCCTGATGAGCGGCGTCCAGACCTACAACGGGACCATCGCGATGCTCCCGGCCGCACCTGACGCGCCAGGGCCTCGCGGTTGAACGCCGCCGCGGATCAGCGCGTGCTCGTCCTCGCCCCCAAGGGCCGCGACGCGGCGGTGATCGCCTCGACCCTCAACGGTTCGGAGACCTGCATCTGCCGCGACGTGGCCGAGCTCGAGGCGCGGGTGCGGGAGGGCGCCGGCCTCGTGCTCGTCACCGAGGAGGCGCTGGCGGGCCAGCCGCTCGGCGGGCTGACCGCCTGGCTGGCCGACCAGCCGCCCTGGTCCGACCTGCCGGTGATCGTGCTGGCGACGCAGCGCCTGGGACCGCGGCCCGCCGGCGCGCAGCAGGTGCTGGCCGACCTCGGCAACGTCGTGATCCTGGAGCGCCCGGTGAACGGCGAGACGCTGCAGCGGGGCGTGGCCTCGGCGCTGCGGGCGCGCAGCCGGCAGTACGTCGCCCGCGAACACCTCGAAGAGCGCCGCGAGTTCGCCCTGACGCTGGAGCGGCGGATCGCGGAGCGGACGGTCGAGCTCGCCGACGCCAACGCCCGGCTCGTGCGCGAGATCGACGAGAAGGAGCGGATGCACATGGTGCTCGTGCAGTCGCAGAAGATGGAGGCGGTGGGCCAGCTGACCGGCGGCGTGGCGCACGACTTCAACAACCTGCTCACGATCATCCGCTCGTCGGTGGACTTCCTGCGCCGGGACGACATCGCGCCCGAGCGCCGAGCGCGCTACGTCGAGGCCATCTCCCAGACGGTCGACCGGGCCTCCAAGCTCACGGGGCAGCTTCTCGCCTTCGCCCGTCGTCAGGCGCTGACGCCGGTCGAGTTCGACGTCGGCGCGCAGGTCGAGAGCGTGGCCGACCTCGTGCGTCCGCTGGTCGGCGCCCGGATCGCCATCGAGGTGCACGCGCCCGACCCTCCCTGCTTCGCCAAGGCCGACATCAGCCAGTTCGAGACCGCGCTCATCAACCTGGCCGTCAACGGCCGCGACGCCATGCAGGGCGAGGGGGTGTTGACCCTGCGCGTCGAAGCGGCGACGCAGGTGCCATCCGTCCGGGGGCACGCCGGAAGCGACGGCGACTTCGTGGTGGTGACGGTGGAGGACGAGGGCTGCGGCATCTCGAAGGACAACCTGGGAGCCATCTTCGAGCCCTTCTTCACCACCAAGGACGTCGGCAAGGGCACGGGCCTGGGCCTCAGCCAGGTGTTCGGCTTCGCGAAGCAGTCGGGCGGGGAGGTCTCCGTCCGCTCGGAGGAGGGCCGGGGCTCCGTCTTCCAGCTCTACCTGCCCCGCGTCCTGCGGGAGCGGGAGACCGTCGTCCCGTCGCCCCGCCCCCCGGAGGGCGCCGGCGACCTGCGCGAGCTGCGCGTCCTGGTGGTGGAGGACAACGACACCGTCGGCCAGTTCGCCGTGGAGATGCTGTCCGACCTCGGCCACCGGCCGGTGCGGGCCGCGAACGCGCAGGAGGCGCTCGCCGCGCTGGGGGAGGACGGGCGCGACTTCGACGCCGTGTTCTCCGACGTGATGATGCCCGGGATGAACGGCCTGGCCCTGGCTCAGCTGCTGCGCGAGCGGTTCGGCTCGCTCCCGGTGCTGCTCACCAGCGGATACAGCCACGTCGTCTCCCAGGAGGGCACCCACGGCTTCGAACTCCTGAAAAAGCCCTATTCGGTCGGCGCCCTCGCGCAGCGCCTGCAGCAGGTGGTGTCGGCGGGCGCCCGGTAGCCGGCCCAGGCGATCAAGGCAGGTCCACACGCAGGAGCCCGCGCTTGGCGTGGGCGTCCGCGTCCAGCGTGTCCTGCGCCGCATAGAGACGCGCGGTGGGCGCGAGCCAGGGCTTGTAGCCGGCGTTGACGTCGCCCACGAACACGAGGTCTTCGGCGGGCAGGTAGCCCAGCACCGGCGAGAAGTGGCCGTGCCCGCGCCCGAACAGGGGTGCGCGGGTGAAGTTGACGATGTAGCGATGGTGCGGATCGTTAGCCTGCGCCATCTCAGCCCGGAAGGCGTCGGGGCTCAGGCCACGGAGCACCGTCACCGTTCCCGCTGTGCGCAGCCGCAGCATCGCGGCCTCCTGGTCCAGGGTCATCCCGCGCGGCAGGAGGCCGAAGATCGGCTTCACGCCCATCCCCTGCAGCACCGCCTCCGGGGTGGCCGGGCGCCTCTGCGAGCGCAACAGGTCCGCCGCGCTGGTCGGCCCGCAGACGCTGGGGTTGCGCTGGAAGACGTAGCCGTCCGGGCCGTACAGCCGCGCCACCGGCAGCGCCCAGGCGCGCGCAAGCAGGGCCGGGCTCTGGTAGACGGGCAGCCGCTCGATCGACGAGACGGGCGCGGGCTTGGGTCGAACGAGGACCGCCGCCACCGCCGCCGCCAGGGCGACGAGAGCGATGACGACCGGCACGGTGCGCCTCTTCCCCATGCGCGGACGATAACCTCACGGCGGCGTCTCAGGTGATGCGGTGAAGCGTCGCCCGCCGGCCCGCTTCGGTCTCCGCGATGCTCCGCGCACCGGCTTTGGTCCTTGAGGGACGCCGAGGGCGGCTGGCGACCCCGTCGGACACGCGACGGGTTGGGCGGCGGTGAGCCGCCCCGCGGTCACGCCCCACGGGAAATGATTTCTTCAAGCCCGCAACTAAGGGCCCTTCCGGTCATTTGGCATTGGTCGCGGGCAAAGTTTAGGCCGTCTGCGTTTGAGAGAGTTGGTCCTCATCGGACTGCGTGCTCCTGCCAAACAGGTTTGGAACATCGTGCAGCCTTCCATATTGGTCTTCGTAGTTGAAGATGAGCCCCTCATTCAAGACCTAATCGAAGAAGCGCTCCAAGATGGCGGCTTTGCGGTCGAAAAGGCCAGCAGTGCAGAAGACGCCATCAAGCTCCTTGATCAAAAAGGAGCGGACTATCGGGCGGTGGTGACAGACATAAAGCTTGGCGGCTCGACTCTTCTGGGCTGGGATGTGGCTCGGCACGCACGGGAAATTAATCCGGAGGTGCCAGTCGTCTATATGACAGGCGATAGTGGGCACGAATGGGCGGCCAATGGGGTCCCCAACAGTATTCTGATCCAAAAGCCGTTTGCACCCGCCCAGGTCGTGACGGCAGTTTCGCAACTCATCAACGCCCAGACACCAGGGCTGTCTGGAGCCGGACAAGTCGGCGCCCCCTAGCCGCAGGGCTTCCATACCCGCTCCCCACCCGTCACGGCCGTTGGCGGCGGCCGTTCTGGGGGATAGCCGCGATCTTATCCCGTCGTGCGAACCGCCCGCACACTCACCTCATCCCGTCGCGCGGGAGGGGCGTCCCGGCCGGCGACCCGAGGCGGCGGCAGGGCGCGGTCCGAGCGGGAACGAGGGCGCGGCGCTTAGGCGGCTTGCGTCCGCGCCGCCTCGTAAGCCTCCGCCGCCTCCATCCATTCGCTCTCCACCGCCTCCAGCGCGTCGGCGGCGTCGGCGCGGGACTTGCCCAGCGCGACGGCCTTGGCGGCGTCGCGGGTGAAGAGAGCGGGGTCGGCGAGGTCGGCGTCGAGCTGGGCGATCCTGGCGCTCAGCGTCTCCATGCGTTTTTCGACCGCCTCCAGCTGCCGCTTAAGGGGCGCGACCCTGGCGCGGGCTTCGGCGGCGGCCTTGCGGGCGTCCTTCTGGGAGGCGGCGGAGGGGGCGGCGGTCGCGGGCCCGGTCTTGGCCGCCTGCCTCGCCCGGTCGAGCACCAGCCTCGCATAGGCGTCCATGTCGCCGTCGTAGGGGGCGACAGTTCCGTCGGCGGTGAGCCACAGGCGGTCGGCGACCAGCTCCATCAGCGAGCGGTCGTGGGTGATCAGGACGACGGCGCCCTCGTAGTCGTTGAGGGCGTCGAGGAGGGCGCGGCGGCTGTCGATGTCGAGGTGGTTGGTGGGCTCGTCCAGGATCAGCATGTGCGGCCGCTCCATGGCCACCAGGTGCAGCAGCAGGCGCGCACGCTCCCCGCCGGAGAGGTCGGCGGCGGTGGTCTCCTGCTTGGCGGCGGGGAGCCCGAACTGCGCCAGACGCGAGCGGCGCTCGGCTTCGCCGACCTCGGGCAGGGTGCGGCGGATGATGTCCAGCGGGGTCTCCGTGGGGTCGAGCGCTTCGATCTGGTGCTGGTGGAACCAGCCGACCTTCAGCCGCCGGTCCCGCTCCAGCTTGCCGCCCAGCGCCGGCAGGGCTCCGGCCAGGAGCTTGGCGAAGGTCGACTTGCCCGCGCCGTTGATGCCCAGGAGGCCGATGCGGTCGTCGGTGTCGAGCCGTAGGTTCAACTTCGAGAGGATCGGCTTGCCGTCGTAGCCTGTGGAGGCGCCCTCCAGCCGCAGCAGCGGCGGGTTCAGCGCGCGCTCGGGGGAGGGGAGGCGGAAGGGGGCGACCCGCTCCTCGGTGGTCGTGGCGATGGGGGTCAGCTTCTCCAGCCGCTTCATGCGGCTCTGCGCCTGGGCGGCCTTGCTGGCCTTGGCGCGGAAGCGGTCGACGAAGCTCTGAAGGTGCGCGCGCTCGGCCTCCTGCTTCACCCGCTGGGCCGATTGGAGGCGCAGCTTTTCGGAGCGCTGGCGCTCGAACTGGTCGTAGCCGCCGGTGTAGGCGTCCAGCCGCCCCTCAGTGAGGTGCACGATCATGTCGACCGAGCCGTTCAGGAGCTCGCGGTCGTGGCTGATGATCACGCAGGTGCGGGGGTAGCGCTTGAGCCGCGCCTCCAGCCACAGGGCACCCTCCAGGTCGAGGTAGTTGGTGGGCTCGTCGAGCAGCAGCAGGTCCGGCTCGGCCAGCAGCGCCCCGGCCAGCGCCGCCCGCATCCGCCAGCCGCCGGAGAAGTCGCTCATCGGCCGGGCCAGGTCGGCCTGGGTGAAGCCGAGACCGGTCAGGATCTCGGCGGCGCGGGCGGGTGCGCCCTCCGAGCCGATGTCGATCAGCCGGTCGTGGATTTCGCCGAGGCGCTCAGGGGGCGCGGTGTCGAGTTCGGCCAGCAGGCCGGCGCGCACGGTGTCGGCGTCGAGCACGGATCGCAGCAGCGGCGTGGGGCTGGAGGCGTGCTCCTGCTCCACCGCGATCACCCGGCCCTTGGGCAGGGTCACGGTCCCGCCCTGGGGCGAGAACTCGCCCAGGATCAGCCGGAACAAGGTGGACTTGCCCGCCCCGTTGCGCCCCACCAGCCCGGCCTTGGCGCCCGTCGGCACGGTGACCGTCGCGTCCGTAAAGAACGGCCGGCCCCAGGCGGTGAACGTCAGGTCGTTGATCTGGAGCATGGAGCCGGGAGGGAGGGGCGGGCGCGGGGTTGGCGGTGGGGAGGGCCGTCGCTATAAGCCCGCCACCTCTCCCAAGCCAAGAAACGACACAGGGCCTCCACCGCCATGCCGACGCGCACCTTCTCGATCCTCAAGCCCGACGCCACCAAGCGCGACATCACCGGCAAGGTGAACGCCATGATCGAGGGCGCGGGGCTGAAGATCGTCGGCCAGCGCCGCATCCTGATGACCAAGGCCCAGGCCGAGAAGTTCTACGAGGTCCACAAGGAACGTCCGTTCTTCGGCGAGCTGGTCGAGTTCATGACCTCCGGCCCCGTGGTCGTGCAGGTGCTGCAGGGAGAGGACGCGGTGAAGCGCTATCGCGACGTCATGGGCGCCACCAACCCCAAGGACGCCGCCGAGGGCACCATCCGCAAGGCCTTCAGCGAGAGCGTCGGCGAGAACACCGTACACGGCTCGGACTCGTCCGAGAACGCCGAGATCGAGATCGCCCAGTTCTTCCGGGAAGAGGACATCGCGGCCTGATCCGGACGGGGCGTGGGAGGAACCCCGCGCCCCGCGACCCCGTTCGCTCTCCCGACACAGGGAGACCATCGTCATGACCTTCACCAAGTTCACCGTCCCCGCCGCCGCCCTTGGCGCGGCCCTGCTGCTGTCGGCGTGCGGCACCACCACCAGCGAGCGCGCCGCCACCGGCGCCATCGGAGGCGCGGTCGCGGGGGGCGTGATCGGCGGCGACGCGACCGGCGCGGTCGTCGGCGGCGTCGCGGGCGCGGCGGTCGGCGCGGCGACGACGCCGGACCACGGCGACCGCCGCGACCACTGATCGTCAGACGGAGCCCGCGCGAAGCTTGCGGGCGTAATCGGCCAGCACCGCCGGATACAGGCGATGCTCGGCCTCCAGCACGCGCCCGGCCAGGCGGTCGGGCGTGTCGCCGGCAAGGATCGGGACGCGAGCCTGGCCCAGAAGCGGCCCTTCGTCCACACCCTCGCTCACCAGGTGCACCGAACAGCCGGCCTCTGCGTCTCCGGCCGCCAGGGCGCGTTCGTGCGTGTGCAGTCCCGGATAGAGCGGCAGCAGGCTGGGATGGATGTTCAACATCCGGCCGCGCCAACGCGACACCAGCCAGGGCGTGAGCACGCGCATGTAGCCTGCCAGCGCTACAAGTTCGACGCCCGTCTCCCGCAGCACGGCGTCGATCGCGCGTTCGTGCGCTTCGCGGTCGGCGTACAGGCGGTGGGGCAGGGCGATCGCGTTGACGCCGGCCCGGCGCGCGGTGTCGAGCCCCGTGGCGTCGGCCCGGTTGGCGACCACGGTAAGGATGCGCGCCGGATACGCCGGGTCTTGAGCGGCGGCGAGCAACGCCTCCATGTTCGAGCCGCGGCCCGAGATCAGCACCGCCGTTCGCACGGCGCCGGTGAACGCCGCGCTCATGCCGCGGCGAGTTCGCCCGCCACGAACGCCTCCTCGCCTGCGTTCAGCAGCGCCGCCAGCACGGCCGCCGCGTCGCCGGGCGCGACCACCAGCATGAAGCCGAGCCCGCAGTTGAAGGTTCGGCGCATTTCCGCCTCGTCGATCCCGCCGGCCTCGGACAGCCAGTCGAACACGGGCGGCGGCGCCCAGGCGCCCCAGTCGAAGCGCGCGGCGAGGCCGGTCGCCAGCGCGCGGGGCGGGTTCTCCACCAGGCCGCCGCCGGTAATGTGGGCGGCCCCCTTGACCAATTCGGCCTGCACGAGGGGCAGGACCGACTTCACGTAGATGCGCGTCGGCTCCAGCAGCGCCTCCGCCAGGCTCCAGCCCGGGGCGAAGGGCGCGGGCGCGTCCCACCCCAGCCCCGACCGCTCCACCACCTTGCGCACCAGCGAGTAGCCGTTGGAATGCGGGCCGGAGCTGCCCAGGCCGATGATCACGTCGCCCGCCCGCTGGGCGTCGAGCCGGGGCAGGGCGGTCCCGCGTTCGAGGGCGCCGAGGGAGAAGCCCGCGAGGTCGTAGTCGCCGTCGCTGTAGAGGCCGGGCATCTCCGCCGTCTCGCCGCCCACCAGCGCGCAGCCGGCGCGGCGGCAGCCCTCGGCGATGCCCGCCACGATGGCGCGGCCCGCGGCCACGTCCAGCTTGCCGGTGGCGTAGTAGTCGAGGAACAGCAGCGGCTCGGCGCCCTGCGCCAGCAGGTCGTTGACGCACATGGCGACGAGGTCGACGCCGACGCCGTCGTGGCGGCCCGTGTCAATGGCGATCTTCAGCTTGGTGCCGACGCCGTCGGTGGTGGCCACGATGAGGGGATCGACGAAGCCCGCGGCCTTCAGGTCGAACAGCGCGCCGAAACCGCCCAGCCCCGCGTCCGAGCCGGGACGGCGGGTCGAAGCCGCCAGCGGCTTGATCGCCTCCACCAGCGCCGCGCCCGCGTCGATGTCGACGCCTGCCTGCGCGTAGGTGAGCCCGTTCGGTCGGTCGGTCATGGGCGCAGGGGCTCGTGGAAGGAGAGGCGGCCCTTGAGGGCGGGCGCAGGCTGGGGGCATAGCTAGCCCATGACCCCGATCACCGACAACGCCCGGCTGGAAGAGTTCTGCGAGGCCGTGCGCCACAGCGAGTTCATCGCCGTGGACACCGAGTTCATGCGCGAGACCACCTACTGGCCGCAGCTGTGCCTGATCCAGGCCGCCAGCATCGACGGCGCGGCCGTGATCGACCCCCTCGCCGACGAGATCGACCTCTCGCCGTTCCTCGACCTGATGCGCGACGAGCGGATCACCAAGGTGTTCCACGCCGCCAAGCAGGACGTGGAGATCTTCAACAACCTGGGCGCCATCCCGCGGCCCCTGTTCGACACCCAGGTGGCGGCCATGGCGGCGGGCTACGGCGAGCAGATCGCCTACGACGCCCTCGTGCGCCAGATGCTGCGGATCGAGCTCGACAAGTCGAGCCGCTTCACGGACTGGGCGCGCCGCCCGCTCAGCGAGGCGCAGCTGACCTACGCCGCCGCGGACGTGACCCACCTGGCCAAGCTGTACCCGAAGCTGCGGGAGCGGCTGGAGCGGGAAGGGCGCCTCAGCTGGGTGGCCGAAGAGATGGAGGCGCTGATGGACCCCGCCTCCTACAACACCGATCCCGAGATGGCCTGGAGGCGGCTGAAGCCGCGCAAGTTCGCGGTCAAGTATCTGGCGGCCTTCAAGGCGGCGGCGGCTTGGCGCGAGCGCACCGCCCAGACCCGCGACCAGCCCCGCGGCCGCATCCTGAAGGACGAGGCGATGGACGAGATCGCCAGCCAGCTGCCGATGGACGCCGCGGGCTTCGATCGCCTCCGCTCGGTGCCCAAGGGATTTTCCGGCTCCCGCTACGGGCCGGACCTGCTCGCCGCGCTGAAAGAGGCGATGGTCGATCCGGACGGCTACGCTCCCGTGATCGAACGCGCCCCGCCCCCGCCGCAGAACGCGGGCGCGGTGGTGGAGCTGCTCAAGGTGCTGCTCAAGGCGCGGGCGGAGGATGCGGGGGTGGCCTCCAAGCTGATCGCCACCGTCTCCGACCTCGAGAAGATCGCGGCGAACGACGACGAGGCCGCCCCGCTGAAGGGCTGGCGGCGCGAGGTGTTCGGCGCCGACGCGCTCAGGCTGAAGCGGGGAGAGCTGGCGCTCGTGCTCGAAGGCTCCCGCGTGAGGGTGCGCGAGGTTTAGGCGCCCGACGCGGCTCGCTCGCCGCGGGTCAGCCGTGCGAAGCGCCACATGAGGAGGGCGGCGACGACATAGCTCGCCACGATCGCCGCCCAGATCACGCCGTGCAGGCCCAGCCCGGCGGGATGCGCGAGCGTCCAGCCGAGCGGCAGCATCAGGAGCGCGTAGCAGAGGGTGTGGATCACCGTCGGCCAGAGCACGTCGCCGCGCGCCCGAAGCGCTTGCGCGGCCACCACCTGCAGCGCGTCCGGCGGGAAGAAGACGGTGGCCAGCACCAGCGTCCCTGCGGCGAGCGCGATCAGCGCCGGGTCCGCGGCGTAGGCGCGGGCGATCACGAACGCGCCCGGCCACACGATCAACGCCACACCGCAGGCGAAGGCCACGCACAGCGCGAAACCGGCCAGGGCGGCCCGGCGCACGCCGGCCAGGTCGCCCGCTCCCCAGGCGTTGCCGACGAGCACCGAGGTCGCGCCCGCGATCCCCAGCGGGACCATGAACACCACCGCGGACACGTTCAGCACGATCGCCCAGGCCGCCACCGCCAGCGGCGAGATCCAGCCCGCCACGATGTTCATGCCCGCGAACGCCCCGGCCTCGGCCGTATAGGAGAGGCCCGCGCCGTAGCCCACCTGACGCTGCTCACGCTCCGCCATGCGGTCCAAAGCCGGGCGGGCGAAGACGCCGAACGCCCGCGAGCGCGGCATCCACGCGATGTACGCCAAGAGCATCAGCAGGAGCGCCGTGCGCGCGCCCAGGGTGGCCCATCCGGCCCCGACCGCCCCGCCCGCCGGCATCCCGAACGCGCCCGGCACGAATAGAAGGTTCAGTCCCACGTTGACCAGGTTCGCCAGCCACATGGCGACGGTGCCCGGCCCCGGATGTCCCAGCCCCTCCAGCCACAGGCTCGCCGCGCAGGCCAGAAGGTAGGGCGTGAGCGAAAGCGCGAAGACCTGCAGCGCCCGACTGGCCCCCGCCGTCAGGCCGGGGTCCAGCTGCATGGCGCGCAGGAAGGCGGGGCCGCCCACCATCAGCACGGCGGTGGAGGCGACGCCGATCCAGAGGGCGTAGACGAGCCCGCGCCGCAGCACCGCGCCCGCCAGCTCCGGCCGGCCCTCGCCGATGCGCCGCGCCGTCATCACCTGCACGCCTTGCAGCAGGCCGATCGCGCCCACCAGCACCACGCTCGTCGGAGCCCAGCCCAGCGCATGGAAGCCCAACTCGCGCGACGAGAAGCGGCCGACCACCACCGCGTCGGTGACGCCCATCGCCATCACACCCAACCGGGCCAGGACGATGGGCCAGGCGAGCGACAGCAGGCGGCGCAGGACCGCGTCCCCGCGCTCCGCCTCCTCTCCGCCTGCGACCGCCATGCCCCGCCCTCCGCCGCTCGACGGCGCGGGCGCCGGATCGGGGGCGGGGACCTTAGTCGCGGGGGCGGGGCGCGCAAGATGTGTGGATGACGGGCCCGCGCCTGTGGGCGCAAGCGCCCCCACGAGGTGACGCGGCGGCGGCCGGGCTCTAGCCTGCCGCCCATGATGCTCCAGCTCCGGCTGCCGCTGCACGCCGTCCCGCGGCTCGCCGACAAGCCCTTCGTCAACGGGGCGGCGAACTCCGACGCCTGGGAGCGGGTGTTCGGCTCGGCCGCCTGGCCGTCCGGCGCGATGGCGCTGGTCGGGCCGGCGGGCGCGGGCAAGTCGCACCTGGCCGCGATCTGGGCGAGCCGCGCCGGCGCCTGGCCGATGGAGGAGGAGCCGGACCTGAGCGGCGCCGATCTGCCCCGGCTCGCGGAGGACGTGGACCGCAGGCTCGGCGACTCCGACTACGAGGTGACGCTGTTCCACGCGTTGAATCGCGCCGCCCAGGGGATGTCGGGGCCGCTGCTGCTGACCGGGCGCGACGCCCCCGCCCGGTGGGCCTGCCGGCTGCCCGACCTGCGCTCGCGCCTGAACGCTCTGCCCTGCGCGGTGCTGGCGGAGCCGGACGACGAGGCGCTGCGCGACCTGCTCACCGCCTTCTTCCGCGAGCGGAGCATCAAGCCGGGCGACGACCTCCTGGACTACCTCGTGCGCCGGATCGAGCGCTCCGCCACCGGGGCGGCGGCCATCGTGGATGCGCTGGACGGCGCGTGCCGCGACGGTGCGCGGCTCGGCCGCCCCCTGGCCCGCGAGCTGCTGGAGGGCGGCTCGCACACGGCCGACCTTTTTCCGGAGGCCCTTCGCGATCCGCACGGAGACGGTTGAAGCCTTCACATCCCTGCGGGACAAGGGGGGCATGACGCCCGCCGACAGCTCCTCCGTGATCGACCTCGCGGCCGCGCCGGGAGAGCCCCTGAGCCCTCCGCCCGAAGTGCTCGAGCCGGCGCAGGCTCCCGAGGCGCACGTGGAGCCGCCGCAGCCGGGCGGCGACCTGACGTGGGACGCCGAGCTCGCCGCCTCGCCCGCCCGCTTCTTCAACCGGGAGCTTTCGTGGCTGGCGTTCAACCAGCGCGTGCTGGAGGAGGCCGAAAACGCCCGCCACCCGCTGCTGGAGCGGCTGCGCTTCCTTTCGATCTCGGCCAACAACCTGGACGAGTTCTACATGGTGCGCATCGCCGGCCTGAAGGGCCAGGTGCGCGAGGACGTGCGCACGAAGAGCCAGGACGGCCTTCTGCCCGAGGAGGCGCTGGCGCAGGTCTCGGCCTCCGCGGTGGAGCTGATGCGCTCGCAGGCGCGCATCTGGCGCGAGATGCGCGGCAAGCTGGCAGACGTGGGGATCGACCTGGCCGACGCCTCGACCGTGACGCTCGGCGAGATGGACCGGCTGGAGCCCGTGTTCCTGAAGGAGATCTTCCCGGTCCTGACGCCGCTGGCGATCGACCCGGCGCACCCGTTTCCCTTCCTGCCGAACCTGTCGTTCTCGCTCGCCCTGCGGCTGCGGCGGCGCAGCGACGGGCGCACCTTTTATGCGCTGGTGCCCGTGCCCACGCAGGTGCGCCGCTTCTGGACCATCCCGCCCGCGCCGGCGGAGGAGGGGGAGGGCCGTCCGCCCCCCGGCCGCATCTTGCCGCTTGAGGACGTGGTCAGCCTGTTCATCGAGCGGCTGTTCCCCGACACCGATGTCGAGGCGCAGGGTCTGTTCCGCGTCATCCGCGACAGCGACGTGGAGATCGAGGAGGAGGCCGAGGACCTCGTCCGCGAGTTCGAGATCATGCTCAAGCAGCGCCGCCGGGGCTCGGTCGTGCGCGTGACGGTCGACGGGAACATGCCGGGCGACCTGCGCGAGTTCATGGTCCGCAACCTGCACGCCGACCCGCACGACGTGGTTCTGGTCAACGGCATGTTGGGCCTGTCGCAGCTCGGCCAGCTGATCCCCTCCGGCCGCCCGGAGCTGAAGTTCAAGCCGCTGGAGCCGCGCTTCCCCGAGCGGATGCACGAGCACGGCGGAGACGTGTTCGCCGCCATCGAGGAGAAGGACATCCTTGTCCACCACCCCTTCGAGAGCTTCGACACGGTGGTGCAGTTCCTGCGCCAGGCCGCCACCGACCCCACGGTTATCGCCATCAAGCAGACGCTGTACCGCACGTCCGAGAACAGCCCGATCGTCGCCGCCCTGATCGAGGCGGCCGACCGCGGCAAGAACGTCACCGCGCTCGTCGAGATCAAGGCCCGCTTCGACGAGGCCGCGAACCTCAAATGGGCGCGCGACCTGGAGCGCGCGGGCGTCCACGTCGTCTTCGGCTTCGTGGAGTACAAGACCCACGCCAAGCTCAGCATCGTGGTGCGCCGCGAGGGCGACCACCTGAAGACCTACTGCCACTTCGGCACCGGCAACTACCACCCGCAGACGGCCAAGGTTTACACCGACCTCAGCCTCTTCACCTGCGACCCGGCGCTGGGTCGCGACGCCTCGCGCATGTTCAACTTCATCACCGGCTACGCCCGGCCTGAGACGCTGGAGAAGCTGGCGTTCTCGCCCATCACCCTGAAGCCGCGGCTGCTGGAGCTGATCGGCTGTGAGATCGCCAACGCCGCCAAGGACCGCCCGGCCGCCATCTGGGCCAAGCTCAACGCGCTCGTCGACCCCGAGGTGATCGACGCGCTCTACCGCGCCAGTCAGGCGGGGGTGAAGGTCGAGCTCGTGGTGCGGGGCATCTGCTGCCTGCGCCCGGGGGTGAAGGGGCTGTCGGAGAACATCCACGTCAAGTCGATCGTCGGCCGCTTCCTGGAGCACAGCCGCATCGTCGCCTTCGCCAACGGCGAGCCCATGCCGAGCGCCAAGGCGCGCGTGTTCATGTCCTCCGCCGACTGGATGCCGCGCAACCTGGACCGGCGGATCGAGAGCCTGGTGCCCATCGAGAACCCGACCGTCCATCAGCAGGTCCTCGGCCAGATCATGGTTGCCAGCCTGAACGACGAAGCGCAGAGCTGGGACCTCCAGCCCAACGGGACCTATGTGCGCTTCGACACACAGGGCGTGCGTCGGCCCTTCTCCGCCCACGAGTATTTCCTGACCAATCCCAGCCTCTCCGGCCGAGGCCGCGCCAAGACCCTCCCGCGCGCCTTCGACCATGTCGGCGCGCGCCGCTAGCGCCAGGGCGGCGTCGCCCGTCGCCGATCCGGGCCGCGCGGGGCTTCCCTGCGAGGTGGCGGTCGTCGACGTCGGGTCGAACTCCGTGCGCCTCGTCCTCTACCGCCTCGACGGGCGGGCGATGTGGACCACCTACAACGAGAAGGTGCTGGCGGGTCTCGGCCGCGACCTCCCCGCCACCGGCCGCCTGTCGCCGGACGGCGTAACGCAGGCGCTGCTGGCGCTGCGCCGGTTCCAGGCCGTGCTGTCGGGAGGGGGCGTCGACCGCATCTTCTCCGCCGCCACCGCCGCGGTGCGGGACGCCTCCGACGGCGCCGCCTTCGTCGCCCGCGTCGAGGCGGAGACCGGGCTGAAGCTGCGCGTGCTCCGCGGCGAGGAGGAGGCGCGGTTCGCCGCCCTGGGCGTGCTGGCGGGCGAGCCGGGCGCCCGGGGCGTCGTGGGCGACCTCGGCGGCTCGAGCCTGGAGCTGACGCCGCTCGGCGCCCCCAGCCCCGGCGAGGGCGTGACGCTGGCTCTCGGCCCGTTCGCGCTCGGCGCGGGCCGCAAGGGCGCGCCCTTCGACGCCGACGCCGTGCGCAAGCTCGTCGCTTCGCGGCTGTCTAAGGTCTCCCGCCGCTTCCGCTGCGCCGAGTTCCACGCGGTCGGCGGCGCGTGGCGCAACATCGCGCTGCTGCACATGCACGCCACCGGCTGGCCGCTGGAGATCGTGCACCAGTACGCCATGAGCGCGGCCGAGGCGCGGGCGGCCTGCCGCTACGTGGTGCAGGCGCCGCGCGGCGCGCTGGAGGCGGCCGCTCCCCTCTCGCGCCGACGGGTCGAGACGCTGCCCTACGGCGCGCTGGTGATGGAGGGCCTGATCGAGGCGCTGGGGATCGAGCGGCTGACCTTCTCGGCCTACGGCCTGCGCGAGGGGCTGATCTTCGATTCGCTCTCCGAGGCCTTGCGCACGCAGGACCCGCTTGTCGCCGGCTGCCAGGCGCTCGGCGCGCGCCAGGGCATGGACGAGCGGCTAGGCCCGGCGCTGGAGGCTTGGCTGCAGCCCCTGTGGCGTTCGCTGCCGGCCGTGCTGGCGCCGGATCGGGCCCGCGTGCTGCTCTCGGCCGCCTGCCGCCTCGGCGACATGGGCGCTCGCCTGCATCCCGATCACCGGGCCGACCTCGTGTTCGACCAGGTGCTTCGCGCGCCCATGGCGGGATGGACGCACGGCGAGCGCGCCTTCGTGGCCCAGGCGGTGTTCAGCCGCTACACCAGCCAGGCCTACGGCCGCGCCGAGATCGACCTCGACCGGGTGATAACGGCGGAGCGGCGGCGGCGGGCGCGGGCGCTGGGTGCGGCGATGCGGCTGGGCTGCGACCTCTCGGGACGCAACCCCGAGCTCCTCGCCCGTTCGCAGCTGGCGCTGAAGGACGGCGTGCTGGTGCTGCGCGCGGCGCAGGCGGACGCCGACCTGCTGCTGGGCGAGCAGACGCGCAAGCGGCTGAACGGACTGGCCGAGGCATTGGGCGCGCCCTGCAAGGTGGCGGTCGGCTGAGCGCGCGCCGGGTCGCTCAGAGCCCGAGGATCCAGCCCTCCTCGGCCTCGACTTCGGCCACCACCTCGGGCGAGATCCCCTTCGGCGGGGCGAAGGCTTGGCCCAGCTTGCCCTGGGCGTCCAGCCGCTCGAAGTGCTCGCACAAGGTCCGCACCTGGGCGCGGTCGGCGACCTCGCCGGGCTCGGGCGTGACCGAAACCAGGGCAGGGTAGATCTCGCAGATCAGCGCTTCCTTGCCGGCGAGGTCGGCCGGCGTCAGCGCCTTCCAGCCGGTGGTGAACGGCCACACGGCCGCCCTCTCGCCCAAGGTCGCCACGAGCCTGGTGACTGCTGGAATGCCCGTCAGCGCCTGACCGCCGACAGATCCCTGGCCGTGAATCTGCCAAGCCGACTTCGCTCCAGCTTTACCGCGACCTCGAGTCGCCTCCTCCGTATGGCGGAACTCCGGCAAGCCAGCCGTATGATCTGCCGGCTTCGTTTTACTCAGCGTGGTTGAGGCATCCGCGGGCCGCGGAGTACCCCAGAAGGGACGTGGGCCCTCGGAGATAAGGCGATTCAGTCGCCCGGCCATGATCGCCCGGTTGTTGGTGTTGTCCGCCTTGTCGACCACGTTGGCCGCGAGGAAGCTCCACATCGCCTGCTGCGGGGTGACGCCCTCCGGCATCTTCAGCTTCGCCGCCGCGGCCGTCCCGCGGGGATAGCCGAGCGGGAAGTCGAAGCCGACGAGCGCCCGGTCGTTCTTGCGCGACAGGTCGGCCATCACCTCGCCGAGCAGCGTCTCGGCGGCCGCGCGGGTGGGCGGGTTGTGCGCCTCGAAGGTCTGTCGGAAGCGGCTGTCGCGCTTGGAGACCCCGATCCAGATCGAGTCGCGCCCGGTCTTGGGCGCCTGCGCGGCGCTCCAGTCGATCATGACGTAGGCGTTGAACAGGCGGGCCACGACGAACTCCCGTGACGTCTCGAGGGGCGGGCGAGGGCGGGCCTTCTAGCGGAGGCGTGGCGATAGCGCGCCGGGGCGACCAATCGTCAGCCGAGCTTCACCAGCATCTTGCCCATGTTCTCGCCGCTGAAGAGCTTGAGGAAGGCGCCGGGGGCGGCGTCGATCCCCTCGTCGACGGTCTCCTTCCAGCGCACCTTCCCGGACTTGATCCAGCCGGTCATCTCAGCGGCGAACTCGCCGGCCTTGTCGTTGAAGTCGGAGACGATGAAGCCCTGAAGGCGCAGGCGCTTGCCGACCACCATCATGATGTTCGACGGCCCGGGGCGCACCTCGGTGGCGTTGTAGCCCTCGATCATGCCGCACTCGGCGAAGCGGGCGAACGGACGGGCGGCTTCGATCGCCGCCTCCAGGTGGGCGCCGCCGACGTTGTCGAAGTAGACGTCGATCCCCTTGGGCGCAGCCTTGGCCAGCGCGGCCTTGAGGTCCTTCTCGGCCTTGTAGTCGATCACCGCGTCCGCCCCGATCTCGCTCACCCAGGCGCACTTCTCCGAGCCACCCGCGGAGCCGACGACGTTCGCGCCCTTCAGCTTGGCGATCTGCACCACGATCTGGCCGACCGCGCCCGCCGCCGCCGAGACGAACACGACGTCGCCCTGCTTGACGCCGACCACCTGCGTCATCCCCGCCCAGGCGGTCATGCCGGGCATCCCTGCGACGCCCAGGAAGGCCTGCGGCGGCAGCCCCTGGGTCTCGACCTTGGTCAGGTGGGCGGCGGGGGCGGTGAAGGCTTCTCGCCAGCCGAACATGGAGCTGACGATGTCGCCGACCGCAAAGCCCTCGGCGTTGGAGGCCATCACCTCTCCCACCGCGCCCCCCTGCAACGCCTTGCCGATCTCGAACGGCGGCACGTAGCTGGCGCGGTCGTACATGCGCCCGCGCATGTAGGGATCGACCGACATGAACAGGTTCCTCACCTGCACCTCGCCCGCGCCGGGCGCGCCGACCTGCGCCTCGCCGATCTCGAAGTCGGCGGCCGTGGGCGTCCCGACCGGCCGGCTCTTGAGGCGGACCTCGCGCGATACGGTCATGGTGGTCGTCTCCCTTGTCGTTGATGGCGCGGCACCGTAACGACCGGGCCACCCCGATCAATCGACCATCGGCGCAACCGCCCATGACGAAGGAGCATCCCGCTTGGCCGACCCATCGCGCGAGCTGATCGCCGGCGTGGCCGGCGCGGGCGTGTTCGGGGGCTTCCATGCGGCTAAGTCGGCCGCGGCTCCTGGGGTGCGGCTGGCGCGGGTCTACGACCGGGACCTGGGCCGCGCGCGCCTCTTGGCCGAGCGGCACGCGGCCGAAGCCTTCGACGACGCAGCCGCCTTCGTCGACGGCCTCGATGCCGTGACCGTCGCCACCGCCGCGGACAGCCACGGACCGTTGGCGCTGGCGGCGCTGCTGGCCGGCGCGAACGTCTATGTCGAGAAGCCGCTCACGGTCACGTTGGAGGAGGCCGACGCGCTCCTCGCCGCCGCCTCTAAGGCGGGCCGCGTGCTCGCCTGCGGCCACCAGGAACGGGTGACCTTCCGCGCCATGGGGATACTCGACGCCGTAGAACGGCCGCGCGAGATCGCCTCGGTGCGCCGCGGTACGCCCAACGACCGCAACCGCGACGTCTCCTGCGTGCTCGACCTGATGATCCACGACCTGGACCTCGCGCTGCTGCTGGCGCAGGGGGAGCCTGCGGCGGTGGAGGCGGAGGGCGCGTTCGACGCGGTCACAGCCGAGATCGTGTTCGCCGACGGGCTGGTCGCCCGCTTCGAGGCGAGCCGGGTCGCCGACGCGCGCGAGCGCACCATGCGGCTGGAGTACGCCTCGGGCGAGGTCGAGATCGACTTTCTCAAGCCCGCCTTCGACAACCGATCGACCCTCGTCTTGGATGCGGCGTTCGCATCGGCGCCGGGCGCGAGCGATCCCCTGGGCGCCAGCGTCGCCGCCTTCTACGCCGCCGCGCGGGGGCAGGGGGCTCCCGTGGCCGACGGCGCGGCGGGCGCCCGCGCGCTCGACTTGGCGCTCGCGGTGGAGGCCGCGGCGGGGCTCTAGAGGAACCGGCGCCGCCGCCACGCGATCTTACGCGCATGGACATCACCCAGCTGATCCTCGACGACCACCACGACTTCCGCCGGCTGTTCGCACAGCTGGAGGAGATCGACCGCGCCGACACGGCTAGCCTCAAGGCGGTCTGGGACCACCTGCACGCGCGGCTCGACACCCACGCCGAGGCCGAGGAGCGGCTTTTCTACCCGGCGGTGCTCAAGCTGGGCGAAGGCGCGGGCGGCAAGAAGGACGCCGCCGCCGAGACCGACGACGCCATCGACGACCACAACGACATCCGCGACACCGGGACCGCCGTGGACAAGGAGGAGGTCGGCTCCGACGCCTGGTTCAAGGCCGTCGACGCCTGCAACCTCGCCAACAGCAAGCACATGGCGGAGGAGGAGCGCGAGGCGATGACCGACTTCCGACGCCACGCGGACCTCTCGCTGCGGCACGAGCTCGCCGTGAAATTCGCCGCGTTCGAGAC